>NZ_JBWKYF010000033.1:0-71024 GCF_059423605.1 Variovorax sp. GW460-12-1-14-LB1 | reverse complement strand
GGCCGACGGTCCGCCCAGCTTCGAGGAGATGATGTCGATGAGTACCAAGGAAAACGCAGCCATCAGCCAGTTGCTCGCCCTGCTCGAAGCCCGCTATGCGCTGCGTGTGCTGTGGGCCCTGCGCGACGGTCACGCCCAGACCTTCCGGCTGCTGCAGGACAGCGTCGGCGGCATCACTCCCAACACCCTCAACACCCGCATCAAGGAATTGCGCGAAGCCGGCGTCGTGAGCCACGGCAGCGACGGCTACTGCCTCACGCTGAGCGGGCAGGACCTGCTCAAGCGCCTGTCCGACCTGCAAGCCTTCGCTGCCAAGTGGCAACTCGGGCAGAGCAAGAAGGCCGCGGGGCCGGCCGCCGCGCAGCCCGCATCGGCCGAGGCCTCCGCGTCCGCGTCCGCGGCGCCTGCTGCGCCGGCGCCTTCCGCCCCCGACGCAGCACCTCCCGCAGCCACGCCGCCCGGCTCCGACAGCCAGGGCTGAAGCGGGGTCCTCGCGGGCCTCGGTAAACTCCGCGCCTCCGATTCCTCTCCCATTTCATCGACGCAAGGAGCGTTTCCCATGCCCACCACCCCCTCCGGCCTGCAATACGAAGACACCGAAGTCGGCACCGGCGCCGAAGCCAAGGCCGGCCACCACGTGCACGTGCACTACACGGGCTGGCTCTACAACGACGGCGTGCAAGGCGCCAAGTTCGACTCCAGCCGCGACCGCAACGACCCCTTCGCGTTCTCGCTGGGCGCTGGCCAGGTCATCAAAGGCTGGGACGAAGGCGTCGCCGGCATGAAGATCGGCGGCAAGCGCACGCTGATCATCCCCGCCTCGCTGGGCTACGGTGCCCGCGGCGCCGGCGGCGTGATCCCCCCGAACGCCACCCTGAAGTTCGACGTCGAGCTCCTCGACGCGCATTAAGGGCTCGCCCCCAGGCTGCGCGGCACTTCGTGTCCGCTTCGCCAACCCCCTACCGGGGGCGACACCTGAGGCCCGGCGAAGCCGGTTCCTCGGTGTCTCTCGCGAAAGCCACTTCGCACCCCTCTTGCGGCCGCTTTGGCCGCATTTTTACGCTTGAAAAGCCCTAGAGCAGCCCCAAGTGGCTGGCTGTGTTTGTTTTCCGGCGCACGCCGGTTCTTTGAAAAATGTCTGACCCGCAACAATCCGCACAGAATTCTCAAATGCTGCAAGGCGAGCCCAGTCCCGAAGAACTGGAGGCCGCGCAAGCCGCCAACGAAGCCGAGGCGCTCGACGCCCTGGCCGTGGCGCAAGGCGAACTGGCTGCCCTTCAGACCAAGAATGCCGAGCTGGCCGACCAGTACCTGCGCGCCCAGGCCGACGTGCAGAACGCCCGCCGCCGCGCCGACGACGAGATCACCAAGGCCCGCAAGTTCGCGGTCGAAGCCTTTGCCGAGAGCCTGCTGCCGGTGACCGACAGCCTCGAAGCCGGCCTGGCCGTCAAGGACGCCACGCCCGAGCAGATCCGCGAAGGCGCCGAAGCCACGCTGCGCCAGCTCAAGAGCGCGCTCGAACGCAACAAGGTGATCGAAGTGGCCCCCGCCGCCGGCGACAAGTTCGACCCGCACCTGCACCAGGCCATCTCGATGGTGCCCGCCGACCAGGACGCCAACACCGTGGTGGGCCTCCTGCAAAAGGGCTACACCATCAACGAGCGCGTGCTGCGCCCGGCGCTGGTCACCGTGGCCGCGCCCAAGTAAAGCGGCATCGGCCCACAAGATTCCCACAGGAAACCCCCGCGTCATCCCTTGAATCACGCCGGGTTATCCACAAGTTCATAACAACATATTTTTCCGAATTTCAGGAGTAAGAACATGGCAAAGATCATCGGCATCGACCTCGGCACCACCAACTCGTGCGTGTCGATCATGGAAGGCAACACCACGCGTGTGATCGAGAACTCGGAAGGTGCCCGCACCACGCCGTCGATCGTCGCGTACCAGGAAGACGGTGAAGTCTTGGTCGGTGCCTCGGCCAAGCGCCAGGCCGTCACCAACCCCAAGAACACGCTGTACGCGATCAAGCGCCTGATCGGCCGCAAGTTCGAGGAAAAGGAAGTCCAGAAGGACATCGACCTGATGCCCTACACCATCGCCAAGGCCGACAACGGCGACGCATGGGTGGAAGTGCGCGGCAAGAAGATGGCCCCGCAACAGGTCAGCGCCGACATCCTGCGCAAGATGAAGAAGACCGCCGAAGACTACCTCGGCGAAACCATCACCGAAGCCGTGATCACGGTGCCGGCGTACTTCAACGACGCACAGCGCCAGGCCACCAAGGACGCCGGCCGCATCGCGGGCCTGGACGTCAAGCGCATCATCAACGAACCCACCGCTGCAGCCCTGGCCTTCGGCCTGGACAAGCAGGACAAGGCCGACCGCAAGATCGCCGTGTATGACCTGGGCGGCGGCACCTTCGACGTGTCGATCATCGAAATCGCGGACGTCGACGGCGAGAAGCAGTTCGAAGTGCTGTCGACCAACGGCGACACCTTCCTGGGCGGCGAAGACTTCGACCAGCGCATCATCGACTACATCATCGGCGAGTTCAAAAAAGAACAAGGCGTCGACTTGGGCAAGGACGTGCTGGCCCTGCAGCGCCTGAAGGAAGCCGCTGAAAAGGCCAAGATCGAGCTGTCGAACAGCGCGCAGACCGACATCAACCTGCCGTACATCACGGCCGATGCGTCGGGTCCGAAACACCTGAACATCAAGCTCACCCGCGCCAAGCTGGAAAGCCTGGTCGACGAGCTGGTCGAGCGCACCATCGCGCCCTGCCGCCTGGCCATCAAGGATGCCGGCATCAGCGTGAACGACATCAACGACGTGATCCTGGTCGGCGGCATGACCCGCATGCCCAAGGTGCAGGAAAAGGTGAAGGCCTTCTTCGGCAAGGAGCCGCGCAAGGACGTGAACCCCGACGAAGCCGTGGCTGTCGGCGCTGCCATCCAGGGCCAGGTGCTCTCGGGTGACCGCAAGGACGTGCTGCTGCTCGACGTGACCCCGCTGTCGCTGGGCATCGAGACCATGGGTGGCGTGATGACCAAGATGATCACGAAGAACACCACGATCCCGACGAAGTTCGCACAGACCTTCTCGACCGCCGAAGACAACCAGCCGGCCGTGACGATCAAGGTGTTCCAGGGCGAGCGTGAAATCGCTTCGGGCAACAAGGCCCTGGGCGAGTTCAACCTCGAGGGCATTCCGCCGGCATCGCGCGGCACGCCGCAGATCGAGGTGAGCTTCGACATCGACGCCAACGGCATCCTGCACGTCGGCGCCAAGGACAAGGGCACCGGCAAGGAAAACAAGATCACCATCAAGGCGAACTCGGGCTTGAGCGAAGACGAGATCCAGAAGATGGTGAAGGACGCCGAGCTCAACGCCGAAGACGACAAGAAGAAGCTCGAACTCGTGCAGGCGCGCAACCAGGGCGAAGCCATGGTGCACAGCGTGAAGAAGTCGCTCGGCGAGCACGGGGCCAGCCTCGAAGCCGCCGAGAAGGACGCGATCGAAGCCGCGATCAAGGACGTCGAAGAAGCCCTCAAGGGTGAAGACAAGACCGCGATCGAGGAAAAGACCAACACGCTGATGACCGCGAGCCAGAAGCTCGGCGAGAAGATGTATGCCGAATCGCAGGCCGCCGCGGCCAGCGCCTCGGCAGCCACCGGCCCGGCAGGCGCGGAAGCTGCGGCGCATGCCCAGGCTGACGACAACGTGGTCGACGCCGAAGTCAAGGAAGTGAAGAAGGGCTGATCCCCTGCCCTTCATGCAAGGCTGGAACACCTGAACAGGTGCTCCAGCCTTTCTCGCTTCCAGTTCCCCGAGTTCCCGCCGCCCGACCGAATCTGCTGCCATGGCCACCAAACGCGACTACTACGAAACCCTCGGCGTTCCCAAGAACGCGAACGAGGACGAAATCAAGAAGGCTTATCGCAAGCTTGCGATGAAGCACCACCCCGACCGCAACCACGGCGACACCAGCAAGGACGCCGAGGCCAAGTTCAAGGAGGTGAAGGAAGCCTACGAGATGCTGTCGGACGGCCAGAAGCGCGCCGCCTACGACCAGTACGGCCATGCCGGCGTCGACCCCAACATGCGCGGCGGTCCGGGCGCGGAAGGCTTCGGCGGTTTCGCGGAAGCCTTCGGCGACATCTTCGGCGACGTGTTCGGCGGTGGCGGCCGTGGCCGCACCAGCAGCGGACGCCAGGTGTTCCGCGGCAGCGACCTGAGCTACGCGATGGAAGTCACGCTCGAGGAAGCCGCCGAGGGCAAGGACGCCCAGATCCGCATCCCGAGCTGGGACGACTGCGGCACCTGCCACGGCTCCGGTGCCAAGCCCGGCACCAAGCCCATCACCTGCACCACCTGCCACGGCGCGGGCGCCGTGCAGATGCGCCAGGGCTTCTTCAGCGTGCAGCAGACCTGCCCGACCTGCCACGGCAGCGGCAAGATCGTTCCCGAGCCCTGCACCGTGTGCCACGGCCAGGGCAAGATCAAGAACAACAAGACGCTGGAAGTGAAGATCCCGGCCGGCATCGACGACGGCATGCGCATCCGCAGCACCGGCAACGGCGAGCCCGGCACCAACGGCGGGCCGCCCGGCGACCTGTACATCGAGATCCGCCTCAAGAAGCACGACCTGTTCGAGCGCGACGGCGACGACCTGCACTGCGTGGTGCCCGTGAGCGTCACCACCGCGGCGCTCGGCGGCGAGATCAACGTGCCCACGCTCAAGGGCGCGGCCGCCATCGACATTCCCGACGGCACCCAGAGCGGCAAGCAGTTCCGCCTGCGTGGCAAGGGCATCAAGGGCGTGCGTTCGAGCTACCCGGGCGACCTGTACTGCCACGTGCGCGTGGAAACGCCTGTGAAGCTCACCGAGCACCAGCGCAAGCTGCTCAAGGAGCTCGACGAATCGCTCAAGAAGGGTGGCGAGAAGCACAGCCCGACCGACAAGGGCTGGTTCGACAAGGCCAAGGAATTCTTCAGCTGATGATGATGCTGACGCGCTGACGGCCTTCGTCAGCGCCGGGCCGGCGCCCTGTCGGCCCGAAGCGTGCCCTCTTTCGGCCGCTGCCGCCCTCTGGCGGCGCGCCAGGCACGCGAACGGTGCTCCCCGCACCGTTGCGGAACGCCGCCGACCGGCGCCCGCGTTGTCTTCCCACGTTGCCATGCGCCAGCCACTCGCCACAGGAGTGGCGCGGGGATTGCTTTAATGTTTTTTTGGATATGCAATAAACCAAACGACAGGTCGCGCGTTATTGCTGAAAGGCATCGGCTTTATTGAACCCGGGTTCAATTAGGAAAGGTGTTCGCCACAGAATTTCAATGAGGACGATAGCCATTCGGCATAGTCATTTCATCCGGGGACAATTACGCGAGCGCGAGCTTTTCAATTTAACAGAAACACGAATAGAAGTTCCTTGTTTTCCGAGGAACTTTACTCGGCAGAGGGGTTCAGAATAAATAAAACATTTGCCCGGTTCATTCTTTGCTTTATGCTGATTGAACCGATTGTGTAGATAGTGTGTAAGGGAGTTTTCCACGGCATACGGCCATGGGCGGGGCCCCTCTTCCAAGAGGAGCGACGCAGTCTCTGGCTGTAGGCATCGGGGTCAAAAGCCCCGCCGACCTGAAGGAGGCGCGACCATGGACGTGATCAGCAACTTTGCAGCCCGCTACGAACGCACCCGCGAGGAAGTTCTCTCGCTGCAGGAATATCTGGATATCTGCAAACGCGATCCGACGGCATATGCAACGGCCTCCGAACGAATGCTCCAGGCCATTGGCGAGCCGGAACTGGTAGATACCCGTAATGACCCCCGTCTTTCGCGGATCTTCGCGAACAAGGTCATCAAGATCTATCCGGCGTTCAAGGAGTTCTATGGCATGGAAGATGCCATCGAGCAGGTGGTGTCCTATTTCCGCCACGCCGCGCAGGGACTCGAAGAAAAGAAGCAAATCCTTTACCTGCTGGGTCCCGTCGGCGGCGGCAAGAGCTCGATCGCGGAGCGCCTGAAGCAGCTCATGGAGCACGTGCCCTTCTATGCGATCCACGGCTCCCCGGTGAACGAATCGCCCCTCGGGCTCTTCGACACCCTCGAAGACGGCGAGATCCTCGAAAAAGAGTACGGCATCCCCGTGCGCTACCTGAACCGCATCCTGTCGCCCTGGGCCGTGAAGCGGCTCGAGGAGTACGGCGGCGACATCCGCCAGTTCAAGGTGGTCAAGCGCTACCCCTCGGTGCTGCGCCAGATCGCGGTCGCCAAGACTGAACCGGGCGACGAGAACAACCAGGACATCTCTTCGCTGGTCGGCAAGGTCGACATCCGCAAGCTCGAAACCTACGCCCAGGACGACCCGGACGCCTACGCCTACTCCGGTGGCCTGTGCCTGGCGAACCAGGGCCTGCTCGAGTTCGTGGAAATGTTCAAGGCGCCCATCAAGGTGCTGCACCCGCTGCTCACGGCCACGCAGGAAAGCAACTTCAAGGGCACCGAAGGCTTCGGCGCCATTCCCTTCGACGGCATCGTGCTGGCCCACAGCAACGAGAGCGAGTGGAAGGCGTTCCGCAACAACAAGAACAACGAGGCTTTCCTCGACCGGATCTACATCGTCAAGGTGCCGTACTGCCTGCGTGCCTCCGAAGAGATCAAGATCTACGAGAAGCTGGTGCGCAACTCCTCGCTGGCCAAGGCCCCGTGCGCGCCCGGCACCTTGCGCATGATGGCGCAGCTGTCGGTGCTCACGCGCCTGAAGGAGCCCGAGAACTCCAGCACCTTCAGCAAGATGCAGGTGTACGACGGCGAGAACCTGAAGGACACCGACCCCAAGGCCAAGTCGATCCAGGAGTACCGCGACTACGCGGGCGTCGACGAGGGCATGAGCGGCGTCTCCACGCGCTTCGCCTTCAAGATCATCTCCAAAGTGTTCAACTTCGACAGCACCGAGGTGGCCGCCAACCCCGTGCACCTGATGTATGTGCTCGAACAGCAGATCGAGCGCGAGCAGTTTCCGCCGGAAACCGAGCAGAAGTACATCAGCTACATCAAGGAGCTGCTGGCACCGCGCTATGCCGAGTTCATCGGCAAAGAGATCCAGACCGCCTACCTCGAGAGCTACAGCGAGTACGGCCAGAACATCTTTGACCGCTACGTGACCTACGCCGACTACTGGATCCAGGACCAGGAGTTCCGCGACGTGGACACCGGCGAAGTGTTCGACCGCGCCTCGCTCAACGGCGAGCTCGAGAAGATCGAGCGGCCCGCCGGCATCGGCAACCCGAAGGACTTCCGCAACGAGATCGTCAACTTCGTGCTGCGCGCACGGGCCGGCAACGCAGGGCGCAACCCGGCGTGGACCAGCTACGAAAAGCTGCGCGCAGTCATCGAGAAGAAGATGTTCTCCAACACCGAAGAGCTGCTGCCGGTGATCAGTTTCAACACCAAGAGCAGCGCCGACGAGCAGAAGAAGCACGAAGACTTCGTGACCCGCATGGTCGAGAAGGGCTACACCGCCAAGCAGGTCCGGCTTCTGTGCGAGTGGTACCTGCGGGTGCGCAAGAGTTCATAGCGGACAGCGGGAACAACGGACGCGTGCGAAGGACCTAACCAGCGCACCGTCCACCGTTTTGCAAGGAGCTTTGAAAACATCGTGGCCATCCTGCAGCAGATCATCGATCGTCGGCTCTCGGGCAAGAACAAGTCCATCGGCAACCGCGAGCGCTTCCTTCGGCGCTACAAGGGGCAGATCCAGGAGGCGGTGCGACGCGCGGTCAGCGGGCGGAACATCCGCGAGCTGGAGCAAGGCGAAGACGTGACCCTGCCGCGCCACGATGTCTCCGAGCCGGTGTTCGGCCACGCGCGCGGCGGTGACCGCGAGTACGTGCACCCCGGCAACCAGGAATACCTCAAGGGCGATCGCATCGCGCGCCCCGAGGGCCAGGGCGGCGGTGGCTCGGGCAGCGGCGAGGCCAGCGACAGCGGCGAAGGCGAGGACGACTTCGTCTTTCGCCTCACGCGCGAGGAGTTCATGCGCGTCTTCTTCGACGACCTCGCGCTGCCCCACCTCGTGCGCACCCAGATCGCCGAAGTGCCCGAATGGAAGAGCCACCGCGCCGGCTTCACCAGCGACGGCTCGCCCAACAACCTGCACGTGGTGCGCTCCATGCGCGGCGCGCTGGCGCGGCGCATTGCGCTGGGCGGCGAACCGCGCAAGGAGCTCAAGCGCCTGGAGGCGCACCTCCTGGTCCTGAAAGCGCATCCACAGGTCGAGACCGCACTGATCCAGAAGGAAATCCGCGAGACCGAAGACCTCATTGCCGAACTGCGCCGCACCATGCGGCACGTGCCCTACATCGACCCGATCGACCTGCGCTACCGCAACCGCGTGAAGACGCCCGTGCCCAGCGCCAAGGCCGTGATGTTCTGCCTCATGGACGTGTCGGGCTCGATGGACGAGGCGCGCAAGGACATGGCCAAGCGCTTCTTCATGCTGCTGTACCTGTTTCTCACGCGGCACTACGAGCGCATCGACCTCGTGTTCCTGCGCCACCACACGCAGGCGCAGGAAGTGACCGAAGAAGAGTTCTTCCACGCCACAGAAACCGGCGGCACCGTGGTGTCGAGCGCACTGGTGCTCATGGACGAGATCATCAAGGCCCGCTACGCCAGCGGCGAATGGAACGTCTACGGCGCCCAGGCCAGCGACGGCGACAACTGGCACCAGGACAGCGGCCGCTGCCGCGAACTGCTGGTCGACAACATCCTGCCCGTGGTGCGCTACTACGCCTACGTGCAGGTGGCCGAGACCGAGCAGAACCTGTGGCAGGAGTACCAGCAGCTCGAAGGCGTGGCGCCCAACTTCGCCATGCGCAAGGTGTCGGACGCGCAGGACATCTACCCGGTGTTCCGCGACCTGTTCAAGAAGGAAGGGGTGCCCACATGATCACCACCGAACGCCCTCCCGGGGCCCCTGTCCTGCCGCGCAGCACCGACCTGCCCACCTCCCGCCTCGAGCGCCTGCCCAGCCCGTCCGACTGGACCTTCGAGCTCATCGAGACGTACCACACCGAAATCGCGAAGACCGCGAGGAGCTTCGGCCTGGACACCTACCCGAACCAGCTCGAGGTGATCACGGCCGAGCAGATGATGGACGCCTACGCTAGCGTGGGCATGCCCATGATCTACAGGCACTGGTCGTACGGCAAGCAGTTCATCTCCACCGAGAAGAACTACAAGCGCGGCCACATGGGGCTGGCCTACGAGATCGTCATCAACTCCGATCCGTGCATTGCCTACCTCATGGAAGAAAACACCATGGCCATGCAGGCCCTGGTGATCGCGCACGCGGCCTACGGCCACAACAGCTTCTTCAAGGGCAACTACCTGTTCCGCATGTGGACCGACGCGTCGTCGATCATCGACTACCTCGTCTACGCGCGGCACTACATCGCCGAGTGCGAGGAACGCCACGGCCTCGATGCGGTGGAAGACCTGCTCGACTCCTGCCACGCGCTCATGAACTACGGCGTCGACCGCTACCGCCGTCCGCAGAAGCGTTCGCTGGCGCAAGAGAGCGCGCAGCGCACCGACCGCGAGCGCCACATGCAGCAGCAGGTGAACGACCTGTGGCGCACGCTGCCGCGCAAGAGCGAACAGGCCGCCGAGTCCGAAGCCGCGCGCCGCTTTCCGCCCGAGCCGCAGGAGAACCTGCTCTATTTCATCGAGAAGAACGCCGCCCTGCTCGAGCCGTGGCAGCGCGAGGTGGTGCGCATCGTGCGCAAGATCGCGCAGTACTTCTACCCGCAGCGCCAGACCCAGGTCATGAACGAAGGCTGGGCCACCTTCTGGCACTACACGCTGCTCAACACCATGTACGACCGCGGCCAGCTGGACGACGGCTTCATGATGGAATGGCTCAGCTCGCACACCAGCGTGGTGTTCCAGCCGCCCGTGGGCCACCGCGCCTACAGCGGCATCAACCCCTATGCGCTGGGCTTCAAGATGTTCACCGACCTGCGGCGCGTCTGCGAAAAGCCGACCGACGAAGACCGCCGCTGGTTCCCCGACTTCGCGGGCACCGACTGGGTCAAGACGCTCGACTACGCCATGCGCAACTTCAAGGACGAGAGCTTCGTCGGCCAGTTCCTCAGCCCGAAGACGATGCGCGATTTCCGCCTGTTCTCGATCCGCGACTACCAGAGCGAATCGGAGCTCGAGGTGTCGGCCATCCACGACGACAGCGGCTACCAGGCTTTGCGCGAATCGCTGTCACGCCAGTACGACATCGGCAACCGCGAGCCCGACATCCAGGTCTGGAGCGTCGCCACGCGCGGCGACCGCTCGCTCACGCTGCGCCACACGCAGCGCAACAACCTGCCGCTGAACGACAACGCCGAAGAAGTGCTGAAGCACGTCGCAAGACTCTGGGGCTTCGACGTGCACCTGGAAAGCGTCGACAGCGCAGGCCGGGTCAGCCGCAGCTGGAAGGCTGCCGCGCCCAAGCAGACCTACTGAGACGCTGCGATACAGAGCGCCTGTTGATCAGCCGTTCACCCGAAGCGTGCCCTCGTGCGCAGGGCACCGGGTGCTTCCCGCAGCGAAATCAAGGAGGAGGCCGCAGGCCGGGGGACATTCGCGGAGGGAAGTACCCGGTGTCCTGCGCACGCGCCCCGAAAGGTTCAGGGAACCAGCGCAGCAATCGCCAGCGTATAGCCCTTCACCCCCAGCCCCACGATGATCCCGCGCGCCGCAGGCGAGATGTAGGAGTGGTGGCGAAACTCCTCCCGTGCATGCACGTTCGAGATGTGCAGCTCGATCAGCGGCACGCTCGCCCCCTTGATGGCGTCGTGCAGCGCGATCGACGTGTGGGTGTAGGCCCCCGGGTTCATCACCACGCCCAGCATGTTGCCGGCGGCCACTTCGCGGCCCGCCTCCTGGACCCAGTCGATCAACACGCCTTCGTGGTTCGACTGGCGGCATTCGATCTCCACGCCGAGTTTCGCGCCCGTCTCCTTGCACAGGCGTTCGACGTCGGCGAGCGTGTCCCGGCCGTACTGTTCGGGCTCGCGCGTGCCGAGCAGGTTGAGGTTGGGGCCGTTGAGAACGAGGATTTTCTTCATGATGGATCGGTGAAGGAAGCAACCGGATACCGGCAGATGGCCAAGATTATGGGCGCGCCGCCGACCGCGCCCGCCGTGCAGGTGACGACGCCGCCGTCGACCCCACGTAGTGGTTGTACGACCCGATGTCCGCCACGCAGCGCGCCATCAAGTCGACGAACGCGCGCAGCTTCTGCCCCATGTAGCGCTGCCGCTGGTAGGCGCAGTACAGCCGCCGCGCCTCCGGCGGCCACTGCGGCAGCACCGGCACCAGCACGCCCTGCGCCACCTCGGGCCCGGCGAAGAACACCGGCAGCGGCGCAATGCCCAGGCCGTCGATGCAGAAGGTCTTCATCACCCAGTGGTCGTTGGTCTCGAAGGCCGGCTCCGTGCGCACCACATGGCGCCCCGAGGCCTGCTGCGACACCAGCCGCAGCGGCGACGGCGGCCCCGACGGCTCACGCATCGCGATCATCCGGTGCTGCGCCAGCGCCTCGGGCGTGTGCGGCGTGCAGTGCCGCGCCAGGTACTGCGGGCTGGCGTACAGGCCGTAGGCCAGCCGGCCCAGCAGCTTGGCGACCAGGTCCGGCAGGTCGGGCGGCGCCGAGCCCACATAGCAGTCGACCTCGCCGATCCGCGGGGCCTGCGCGCCGTTCGCCACGTCGAGCTGGCAGCGCACGTTCGGGTGCGATTCGAGAAAGATCCGCACCACATGGCAGACGAAGGAGGTGCTGAACTGCGTGTCCGACAGCAGCGTGAGCCGCCCCGACACCCCGCCCGTGAGCTCCTGCACCTCGGTGCGTGCCGTTTCCAGCCGGCCGCTCACCTCGCCGAGCAGCCCCTCGCAGCGTGCGAAGAACGCACGCCCGGCCTCCGTGGGCGCAATGCGGCGCGAGCTGCGCAGCAACAGCTGGGCGCCCAGCAGTTCCTCCAGCCGCGTGAGCTGCCGGCTCAGCGTTGCCTTCGACACGCCCGACAGGCTCTCGGCCTTGGTGAGGCTGCCGCTCTTCATCACGAGCACGAAGGCCTCGACCAGTGCGAGATCGATGCGCCCGGCCGTCATGGGCACCACCGCCGCGCGGGCCGTCGTTGCAGGAATGAAAAGGAGCGTCTTGGCATGGGGCTTTCATCGGTGCGGCGGACACGCTACGGTAGGCGGCACCGCCGACAAGGGCATGGCCGATGCTATGCCGATTCGCGGCGCCCTTTCCCGCTGCCCCCACGATCAAGACCCATGAATCCTTCCGCCGCATCACAGGCTTGGCACCCCGTCGCCCCCTCCGCCGAGGTGCGCGCCGGCGCCAACATCGTCGCCGGCTTTGCGCAAGGCCAGGAGCTCGCGCTGTGGCGCGCGGCCGATGGCTCGCCGCAGGCCTGGGAGAACCGCTGTCCGCACCGCAGCGTGCGCTTCACGCTCGGCCAGGTGACCGGCGGCGACCGCCTGGCCTGCGCCTACCACGGCTGGCAGTACGAGGCCGGCAGCGGCGCCTGCGTGCGCATCCCGGCGCACCCGGCCATGCCCGCGCCGCGCAACGTCTGCGCGAAGGTGTTCACCACGGCGGATGCCGCGGGCATGCTGTGGGTGCGCCTCGCGGCCGACGGCGCAGAGGCGCCGCCCGAACTGGCCGACGCCGTTCCCGCCGGCTGGCACCTCGCCCGCACGCTGACGCTGCGCGTGGCTGCGTCCGAGGTGCGCGCTGCGCTGGCGCCGCATGGCTTCGCATCGACGGGAACGCCCGATGCATGGCAAGGCACGCTGGGCGAGTCGCCCGTCGCCGCCCTGCTGCTCGACGCCCAACCGCAGCTGAGCTTCCTGCACCTGTGGACCGACGCTGCCCCCGGCTCCGACGCGATGGTCCGTGTGCACCGCGCGGCGCGCCAGCTGCGCGGCGACATCGAAGCCGCTGCATCGCCCTGAACAAGAAGAAAGAAGCAACATGCCCTTCGTCACCGACGATCCCAACATGCTCGACGACTGGCTCGTCGTCGGCCCCGCCAGCGGCTTGCCGCGCACGGCGCGGCTGCTCGGCGAAACCCTGCACCTGCACACCGACGCCGACGGCACACCGCACGCCCGGCTCGGCGCCGACACGCTGACCGTGCAGTCGCGCTACGGCTTCCTCTGGGTCTGCCCCAGCGGCCGCCCGGCGCGCCCGCTGTTCGCCTTCCCCGAATACGACGAACCCGGCCGCCGCATCGTCGATTGCGGCGGGCTCGGCGTGGCCGTGTCGGGCCTGCGCGTGATCGAGAACTTCCTGGACATGGCGCACTTTCCCTTCGTGCACCCCGACTACCTCGGCAAGGTGCCGCACACCGAAGTGGCGAAGTACAACGTCGAGGTCGACGCCGCCACCGACGAGATCTGGGCCACCGACTGCCGCTTCTGGCAACCGCGCGCCTCCGCCGCCCATGACACGGGCAGCGAGGTGTTCTACAAGTACCGCGTGATGCAGCCCTTCTCGGCCATGCTCTACAAGTCGAGCCACCGGCCCGACAGGCTCGACGCCATCGGCCTCTTCCTGCAGCCGGTGGACGACGAGCACGTCATCGCCCACACGCTGCTGGCCTACTTCGACGACGTGTCGAGCGACGCCGAGCTCATCGCCTTCCAGCACACCATCTTCGGGCAGGACAAGCCGATCCTGGAGAACCACGCCTTCAAGCGCATGCAGCTCGAAGGCCGCGCCGAGACGCCCACGCGCGGCGACACCACCTCCGTCACCTACCGCCGCTGGCTGCGCGAGCGCGGCATGCGCTTCGGCACCGCGAGGGCCGCCGCATGACCGTCAAACTCTACGACTACCCGCTCTCGGGCAACTGCTTCAAGGTGCGGCAGATGCTGCTGTGGCTCGGCGTGGACCACGCGAGCGTGCCGGTCGATTTCCATCCGGGGCGCGAGCACAAGTCCGCCATGTTCCTTGCCACCATCAACCCGCTCGGCCAGCTCCCGGTGATCGACGACGAAGGCTTCATGCTGCGCGACGCGCAGGCCATCCTCGTCTACCTCGCGAGCCGCTACGACGATGCGCAGTGCCGCTGGTACCCCGCCGACCCGAAGCTGCGCGGCCAGGTCGCGATGTGGCTCGCCATGGCCGACGAGATCACGCGCACCGCCTCGGCCGCCCGGCTGCACGACGCGCTGGGCTACACGCACCTGGACATCGGGGCCTGCCGGCGCGGTGCGCGCGCGGCCTTCCGTGTGCTCGACGACCACCTGGCCGAGCAGCACGCCGCCACCGGCCTGCGCTGGCTCGTGGCCGCGCCCGAGCCGACCATTGCCGACCTCGCCTGCTTTCCGTACGTGGCGCTGGCGGGCGAAGGCGGCATCTCGCTCGACGAGTTTCCCGCGCTGCGCCGCTGGGTCTGGGACTTTCGTCACCTGCCGGGCTTTGTGGGCATGTCGGGTATCTTCCCGGCTGGCCCCGCCTGAAGGCTCGCCTGAGTATCCTTGTCCCCCTCCGCTCTCTGAAGAACCGAATCCCATGAAAACCAAAGCCGCCGTCGCCTGGCAAGCAGGCCAGCCCCTCACCATCGAAACCGTGGACCTCCAGGGCCCCAAGTTCGGTGAAGTGCTGGTCGAGATCAAGGCCACCGGCATCTGCCACACCGACTACTACACGCTCTCGGGCGCCGACCCCGAAGGCATCTTCCCCGCCATCCTGGGCCATGAAGGCGCGGGCATCGTGGTCGATGTCGGCCCCGGCGTCACCACGCTGAAAAAGGGCGACCACGTCATTCCGCTGTACACGCCCGAATGCCGCCAGTGCAAGTTCTGCCTGAGCCGCAAGACCAACCTGTGCCAGCTGATCCGCGGCACGCAGGGCAAGGGCCTGATGCCCGACGCCACCAGCCGCTTCAGCCTCGACGGCAAGCCCATCTTCCACTACATGGGCACCAGCACCTTCAGCAACTACACGGTCGCGCCCGAGATTTCGCTGGCCAAGATCCGCGAAGACGCGCCCTTCGACAAGGTCTGCTACATCGGCTGCGGCGTCACCACCGGCATCGGCGCCGTGATCTTCACGGCCAAGGTCGAAGCCGGCGCGAACGTCGTGGTGTTCGGCCTGGGCGGCATCGGCCTGAACGTGATCCAGGGCGCCAAGATGGTGGGCGCCGACAAGATCATCGGCGTCGACCTGAACCCCGAGCGCGAAGCCATGGCCCGCCAGTTCGGCATGACGCACTTCATCAACCCCAAGACCACCGAGAACGTGGTTGACGCCATCGTGCAGCTGACCGACGGCGGCGCCGACTACAGCTTCGAGTGCATCGGCAACACGCAGGTGATGCGCCAGGCGCTCGAGTGCACGCACAAGGGCTGGGGCCGCAGCATCATCATCGGCGTGGCCGAGGCCGGTGCCGAGATCAGCACGCGTCCGTTCCAGCTGGTCACCGGCCGCAAGTGGGAAGGCTCGGCCTTCGGCGGCGCGCGCGGGCGCACCGACGTGCCGAAGATCGTCGACTGGTACATGGAAGGCAAGATCAACATCGACGACCTGATCACGCACACCATGCCGCTGGAAGACATCAACAAGGGCTTCGACCTCATGAAGCGCGGTGAATCTATCCGCGGCGTGGTCCTGTACTGAGGCCGAGGAGGCGCCCGCCATGAACCGCATGGAACCCTTGCGCACCATCGAAGCGGGCGTCCTCGAGATCGCCTATTACGAAGCCGGCCCCGCCGACGGCCCGCCCGTGCTGCTGATGCACGGCTTTCCGTACGACATTCACACTTACGCCGAGGTCGCGCCGATGCTGGCCGCCCAAGGCTGCCGCGTGATCGTGCCGTACATGCGCGGCTACGGCGCCACACGCTTCCTGAGTGACGCCACGCCGCGCTCGGGCGAACAGGCGGCCTTCGGCGCCGACCTGCTAGCCCTGCTCGACGCGTTGAAGATCGAGCGCGCCGTGCTCGCCGGCTACGACTGGGGCGGCCGCGCCGCCTGCGTGGTGGCGGCGCTGTGGCCCGAACGCTGCGCGGGGCTGGTCTCGCTCAACAGCTACAACATCCAGAACATCGCCCAGGCGATGGAACCCGACACGCCCGCCAACGAGCACAGCCTCTGGTACCAGTACTACTTTCACAGCGAGCGCGGCCGCGCCGGCCTCGCGAAGGACCGCAAGGCCCTCACGAAGCTGTTGTGGCAGCTGTGGTCGCCGACGTGGCGCTTCGACGACGCCACCTTCGAACGCAGCGCCACCGCCTTCAACCATCCCGACTTCGTGGACGTGGTGATCCATTCGTACCGCCACCGCTTCGGCCTCGTGCCCGGCGACCCGGCGTATGCCGACATCGAACGCCGCCTTGCCGCGCAACCGACGATCACCGTGCCCGCCATCACCTTCGACGGCATCGACGACGGCGTGCGACCACCCGCCGATGCCTCGGCCCACGCGCACCGCTTCAGCGGGCCGCGCTCGCACCGCCTCGTGCCCGGCGCGGGCCACAACCTGCCGCAGGAAGCGCCCCGCACCTTCGCGGACGCCGTGCTCGAACTCGTGCCCGCGCTGCGAAGCCAGACGACCTCTTCTTCATGACCGACACCACCCCCACCCTTCTTTCCGAACACCACGCCTTCGGCGGCGTGCAGCGCTTCGTCGAGCACTGCTCGCACGAGATCGGCCTGCCGATGCGCTTCTCGGTCTACCTGCCGCCGCAGGCCGCGCACACGCGCGTGCCCGTCCTGCTCTACCTTGCCGGCCTGACCTGCAACGAAGAGACCTTCGCGGTGAAGGCCGGCGCGCAGCGCATGGCCGCCAGCCTGGGCGTTGCGCTGATCGCGCCCGACACCAGCCCGCGCGGCACCGAACCCGAAAGCCTGCCGGGCGCAAAAGACAGCTGGGACTTCGGCATCGGCGCCGGCTTCTACCTCGACGCCACCGCCGAGCCCTGGGCCACGCACTGGCGCATGGAAAGCTGGATCGTCCACGAGCTGTTGCCGCTGGTGGCCCGCCACTTCCCCATCGACGGCGAGCGCATCGGCATCTTCGGCCACTCGATGGGCGGCCACGGCGCGCTCACGCTGGCGCTGCGGCACCCGGGGCGCTTCAAGTCGCTCTCGGCCTTCGCGCCGATCTGCGCGCCCACCCAGTGCCCGTGGGGCCAGAAGGCCTTCGCCGGCTACCTGGGCGAACCGGGCGGCGACCGCGCGCAGTGGCTCGCGCACGACGCCAGCGCGCTGATGCAGTCGCAGACCGTCGCGCCCTATCCGCAGGGCATCCTCATCGACCAGGGCCTGGCCGACAAATTCCTCGCCGAGCAGCTGCACCCCGAGGCCTTCGAGGCCGCCTGCTTCGCCGCCGGCCAGCCGCTCACGCTGCGCCGCCACGCGGGCTACGACCACGGCTACTACTTCATCCAGAGCTTCATGGCGGACCACATCGCGCACCATGCGCAGACGCTGAACGGCTGAGTACAAAGGGGTGCGGTCCGCACCCGGCGTGGCTATCATGGTCCGCATGTCCGCCGCCCAGATTCCTGCCTTCCAGCTGCGCTCGCGCGATGGCGGCGCCGAGGAGAACATGGTGCTCGCGGGCATCTGGCGCCGCGCCTGGGTGTCGGCCAACCGCAGCGCCGTCCACGTCGAGCCCATCGGCCACTGGCTGCGGCGCGTGCAGACCGAATTCATCCCGCCCGCCGACGTGGTGCTGGCCGAGCGCGACGGCCAGGTGCTGGCCTTCATGGTGCTGCTCACGGCGCGCGAGTACGTGGCCCAGCTGTTCGTCGAGCCGCACCTGCGCAGCCAGGGCCTGGGCAAGGCGCTGCTCGACGAGGCTTGCGTGCGCATGCCGCACGGCTGGCGGCTGCACGTGGCCGTCACCAACACCGAGGCGCAGCGGTTCTACGAACGCTACGGCCTCGTGCGCGGCGTGGTCGACCGCCACCCGGGCAGCGGGCGCGAACGCATCGCCTACCATTGGTCGCCCACCCGCGCGCCCTGGCGCACGGGCTGACACCCTCCGCACTTCCTTCCTGCCCCATGCGCATCCGCATCGACCACATCGCCCTCTGGACCACCGACCTCGAACGCTGCAAGCGCTTCTACGTCGACTACTTCGGCGCCACCGCCGGTGCCGGCTACGTCAACCCGGCCAAGGGCTTCGCCTCGTGCTTCCTGAGCCTGGGCGACGGCGCGCGCATCGAGGCCATGACCACCAGCACCCTCTCGCCCGTGGTCGCCGAGGCCGGCGCGCAGCGCATGGGCTGGACGCACCTGGCGATCTCGGTCGGCTCCGACGCCGAGGTCGATGCGCTCACGCAGCGGCTGAAGGCCGACGGCTATCCATTGCTCGACGGCCCGCGCCGCACCGGCGACGGCTACTACGAGAGCGTGGTGCTCGACCCGGACGGCAACCGCATCGAGATCACTTCATGAGCGCCTTCGTCCAAAGCCTGCACGAGACCTTCGAACGCCTCGGCCGCATCGAGACCCGCCGCATGTTCGGCGGCCACGGCGTGTGGCACGAGGGCCGCATGATCGCGCTCGTCGCCAAGGACACGCTGTACCTCAAGTCCGATGCTGGCAGCGCCGCGCACTTCGACGCGCTGAACCTGCCGCCCTTCACCTACGTGCGCGAAGGCAAGGAAATGCCGATGTCGTACCGCCTCGCGCCGGCCGACCTGTTCGAAGACCGCGAGGAAGCCGCGCGCTGGGGCCGCCTGGCCTACGAAGCCGCGCTGCGTTCGGGCCAGCCGCCGAAGCCGAAGAAACCCAAACCCAAGACAACCCCCAAGGCCGCGAAAGCGAAGACCCGGTGAACGCCCCCCACAACAACAGCCACCGGCTCCCTCCGCTTCCCGAGCGCGAACAAATCGCACTGCTCGACCCCTTCGACAGCCTCGACCTGAAAGACATCGTGGTCGTCAGCTCGCTCGCCGAAGCCGAGCGCGCCGCGGACGAATTGCTCGACGCCGGCGTGGCGGGCTTCGACACCGAGTCGCGCCCCACCTTCGCGAAGAACGAAGTCTCGACCGGCCCGCACGTGGTGCAGTTCGCCACGCGCGACACGGCCTGGCTGTTCCAGCTGCACCGCGACGAATGCAACCCCGTGGTCGCGGGCCTGCTCGCGTCCACCGAACTGCGCAAGGTCGGCTTCGGCCTGTCGAGCGACCTGTCGCTGATTCGCCTGCGGCTGGCGATTGCGCCGCAGGCCGTGTTCGACATCGACGACGAGTTCCGCCGGCGCGGCTACCGCCGCTCGGTGGGCGTGAAGACGGCGGTGGCGCTGATGTTCAACCGCCGCTTCGCCAAGTCGCGCAAGGCGACCACCTCGAACTGGGCGCACAAGCAGCTCACCGAATCGCAGATCCGCTACGCGGCCAACGACGCCTATGCGTCGCTGCGCGTGTTCGACGCGCTCTTTCCCAACGGCTGACCGGGCGCCTTCCGTCAGTCGCGCCCCGCTTCGAGGATCGCCTGCGCCAGCCGCTGCGGGTTCGAGAAGAACATCTCGTGGCTGCCCGGGCACTCCACGAGCCGGAACAACCCCAGCCGCTCCGACAGCCGCGGATGCCACGGCAGGCTGTGCGGCAGCGCCGTGTCCTGCTGGCAGTTGACGTACGACTTGCCCAGCGCCAGCGCCGCCAGCGGCTGCTTCAGCTGGATCTTGTCGGTGAAGGTGCGGTACGGGTGCGGGTTGAGCTTGTCGTAGGCCGACTGCGCCAGCGCCAGGTCGGCGTCGTTGATGAAGGCCTCGCGCCAGATCTCGAAGGGCAGCATCACGGCGTTCTTGTTGGCGGCCGCCACCGCGTCGAACATGGTCACGTAATGCGGCGGCACCATGTCGTTGAGCGCCTCGCCATCGAGCGGCACGAAGGCGTTGATGTAGACCAGCCGCCGCAGCCGCGCCGCGATGCGGTCGGCCACGCCCGAGATCACCATGCCGCCGTAGCTGTGGCCCACGAGCCGCACCTGCGTGAGGTCCTTGGCCTCGATGAAGCGGACCACCGAGGCGATGGCGTCGGCCAGGCCGGTGCCCGCACGGTCGTCGCCGGGGTTGTTGCCTGCCACGGTGGGGCAATGCACGGTGTGGCCGGCCGCGCGCAGGCCGTCGGCCACGGCCTCCATTTCGGCGCCGGTGTGCCAGGCGCCGTGAACCAGAACATAGGTGTCGGACATGGATGTCTCCTTCGTTGGATGCGTCGTTGGGGAATGAACCGAGGGCGACTGTAGAAAAAGCGTTGCGTCGCGGATGGCCGCTGCCTGCCAGGGCGATGGCCGATTCGTGCCACCGGTCTTTTTGCGCCGAGGGTTGCCTCGATTCAATAATTCAAAGATACTTGAATAATGGAAGAAAACGATGTGGTCCGCGCCTTGGGCGCACTCGCGCAACCCGTGCGCCTGCGGGTGTTCCGTGCCTTGGTGGTCGCGGGGCCCGACGGGCTGACGCCGGGTGCGCTGACCGAAGCGCTGGCGGTTTCGGCCACCGGGCTGTCCTTTCACCTCAAGGAGCTGGTGAACGCGAGTCTCGTCTCGCAGGAGCGCCAGGGGCGCAACCTCATCTACCGCGCGTCGTTCGAGCGGATGAACGGCCTGCTCGGCTACCTCACCGAGAACTGCTGCCAAGGCGAGCCCTGTCTTCCGGCGACCACCTGCGACTGCTGACATGAAAGCCTGTGCTGTTGCACGCAGCGTGCGAGCGCTCTGGCGTGCTCCCGCCGACGGGGCACCTTGCTCCGCGAATGTCCCCCGGGGCTTCGCCCCTCCTCCTTTATTTCGCTGCGCAAGGCACCCCATCGACGTGAGCGTGTTCAGAGCGGTCGTTGATCGCCTGCACACCACCGCCGCGTCCCGTGCACAGGACACCGGGTGCTTCCCGCAGCGAAATCAAGGAGGAGGCCGCAGGCCGGGGGACATTCGCGGAGGGAAGTACCCGGTGGCCTGTGCACACGCCCTGAACAGAAGAACATGATCCCCGCCCTCCTCATCTTCATCTTCACGCTCGTGCTCGTCATCTGGCAACCACGCGGCCTGGGCATCGGCTGGAGCGCCTCGCTGGGCGCCGTCATCGCCCTGCTCTTCGGCGTGGTGCAGCTCACCGACATCCCCGTCGTCTGGGCCATCGTCTGGAACGCCACCGCGACCTTCATCGCCGTCATCCTCATCAGCCTGCTGCTCGACGAAGCCGGCTTCTTCGAATGGGCTGCCCTGCACGTGGCCCGTTGGGGGCGCGGCAACGGCCGGCGGCTGTTCGCCTTCATCGTGCTGCTGGGCGCCGCGGTCTCGGCCCTCTTTGCCAACGACGGCGCGGCGCTGATCCTCACGCCCATCGTGATGGCCATGCTCGTGGCGCTCGGCTTCACGCCGGCGACCACCCTGGCCTTCGTCATGGCGGCGGGCTTCATTGCCGACACGGCCAGCCTGCCGCTCATCGTGTCGAACCTCGTGAACATCGTGTCGGCCGACTTCTTCGGCATCGGTTTCAACGCCTACGCCTCGGTGATGGTGCCGGTCAACGTCGCGGCCGTGCTCGCGAGCCTGGGCGTGCTGCTGTGGTGCTTCCGGCGCGACATTCCCGCGCACTACGACATGGCCCGCCTCAAGAATCCCGCCGACGCGATCCGCGACCGCGACACCTTCCGCGCCGGCTGGGTCGTGCTCGCGCTGCTGCTCGTGGGCTTCTTCGGCCTGGAGCCGCTGGGCGTGCCGGTGAGCGCCGTGGCCGCCTTCGGCGCGGTGATCCTGCTCGCGGTGGCGGCACGCGGCCCGGCGATCGGCACGCGCCAGGTGCTGCGCGGCGCGCCCTGGCAGATCGTCGTCTTCTCGCTGGGCATGTACCTCGTGGTCTACGGGCTGCGCAACGCCGGACTCACCGGCCAGATCGCCACGCTGCTGAACCTGTTCGCGCAAGGCGGCGTCTGGGGCGCGGCCATGGGCACCGGTTTTCTCGCGGCGGTGCTCTCCTCGGTCATGAACAACATGCCGACCGTGCTGGTCGGCGCGCTGTCGATCGAGGCCTCGGGCGCGGTGGGCCTCGTGAAGGAGGCCATGGTCTATGCCAACGTGATCGGCTGCGACCTCGGGCCGAAGATCACGCCCATCGGCAGCCTCGCCACGCTGCTGTGGCTGCACGTGCTCGCCAGGAAGGGCATGACCATCACCTGGGGCCACTACTTCCGCATCGGCATCGTGCTGACCCTGCCCGTGCTGGCCGCGACGCTCGCCGCGCTGGCGCTGCGGCTCAGCCTGGGCTGATCCATTTTTCTTTCTTCTTCTCTCAACGAGCCTGCCATGAGCGACATCACGATCTATCACAACCCCGCCTGCGGCACCTCACGCAACGTGCTCGCGCTGATCCGCAACACGGGCGACGAACCCACCGTCATCGAGTACCTGAAGACCCCACCCGACCGCGCCACGCTCACGCAGCTGATCGCGGCGATGGGCGTGCCCGTGCGCGACGTGCTGCGCCAGAAGGGCACGCCGTACGACGAGCTGGGCCTCGGTGATCCGAAGTGGAGCGACGAACAGCTCATCGACTTCATGTTGCAGCACCCGATCCTCATCAACCGCCCCATCGTCGTCACGCCGCTGGGTACGCGCCTGTGCCGCCCTTCGGAAGCCGTGCTCGACATCCTGCCCAGGCCGCAGCAAGGCGCGTTCGCCAAGGAAGACGGCGAAGCCGTGATCGACGCGAAAGGCCAGCGTGTCGCCAAGCCCTGATCTGCCACACGTCGACGCCGATGCGTTCCAGGTTCCCCGCCTGCAGGAGCTTCTGCCCGCCGCACGCGCCACGCATGCACCACGCATCCTGCTGCTGTACGGATCGCTGCGCGAGCGCTCCTACAGCCGCCTGCTGACCGAAGAAGCCGCGCGCCTGCTGCGCGCGATGGGCGCCGAGCCCCGCATCTACGACCCGCGCGGCCTGCCGCTGCCCGACGGCGAACCCGAAGACCATCCGAAGGTGCAAGAGCTGCGCGATCTCGCGCAGTGGGCCGAGGGCATGGTGTGGACCTCGCCCGAACGCCACGGCGCGATGACCGGGATCATGAAGGCGCAGATCGACTGGATTCCGCTGGCCGTCGGCTCAGTGCGGCCCACGCAGGGCAAGACGCTCGCGGTGATGGAAGTGTCGGGCGGCTCGCAGTCGTTCAACGCGGTGAACCAGCTGCGCGTGCTGGGCCGATGGATGCGCATGATCACCATCCCCAACCAGTCGTCGGTGGCCAAGGCCTTCCTCGAGTTCGACGACGCGGGCCGCATGAAGCCCTCGCCCTACTACGAGCGCGTGGTCGACGTGATGGAAGAGCTGGTGAAGTTCACACTGCTCACGCGCGACTGCGCGGACCACCTGGTCGATCGCTACAGCGAGCGGCGCGAGAGTGCGGAAGCGCTGTCGAAGCGGGTCAACCTGCGCAGCATCTAGGGCCTGTTCACCCTATTTCTGGCGTCGCGAAGGTCTGCCACGGCGGGCCAATCAAGGCGCGTGACGCCGCGTGTGCATGCGCACACGCAAGGAGCGCAACGCCGAGTGGCCCGCCGTGGCAGACCTTCCCTTCGGGTTGGCCGGCAAAGGGGCCGTCTGCGGCGTTGCCCGCGCTTGCAAGGCAGAAGCCTTGCTGCGCACGGGCGCCTTGCAGCCAGCCCCTTTGCCGGCCAACGCGACGCCAGAAATAGGGTGAACAGGCCCTGGACACAAGCCAGGCAGGCTTCTTGCAACGGGGACGCCCGTTGCCCGGGCAACTCCCATGGCGGCGCGCGGCGCACCCACGTAGATTCCAGCGTAGAAAAAAGCGTCCGTTTCCGTCGCTTTCCCCACTTTGGCCCCGCAGGAGTGTCCATGGACGCATGGTCGAGTCAGCAACTGTCCCCGCTGTACAGGCGCGAGGTCTTCCGCTCGCGCGAGGCCGAAGAGACAGACGCGCGCGTGGCGCGCGAACTGAAGCCGCACCGCAGCGCGTGGGGCGCGGGCGATGTCGATGCCGTCTTCTGTCGCGCCGAGATGAGCGCACTGTCGCTGTGCATCCTGCGCTACGGCTGCGACGTCGACATCGAGCCCGACGCGCTCGGCAACTTCGTGCTGGTGCAGATGCCGCTGCGCGGCCGCGCCGACATCCACACCGGCGGACAGACGCTGCAGATCCACCCCGGCCAGGGCGCCATCATTTCCGCCCACAAGCCGGTGCGCCTGCGCTGGCACGCCGACTGCGAACAGCTGATGCTGAAGATCGAACTCAGCCGACTGCAGGAGGTGGCGCGCCATGCCTTCGCGCTGCGCGGCGGCGACACCGTGGGCGAGATCGATTTCGACATGCCCCTGCGCCTGGACGACGCGGCGGGCACGCAGTGGTGCCGCATGGTGGCAAGCCTGGCCTCGCTGCTGCCGCCCACGGAGTTCGAGCACTACGACCCGCGCTGGCTCGCGCACTGCGAAGACAACCTCATGCTCTACCTGCTGTGCCACCGGCCGAATTCGGTGCTGCAGCGGCATGCCGACGCGCAGCGCGGCACCGAGGAAACCAGCCTGCGGCAACTGCGGCGGGCCGAAGAATTCATGCGCGAGCGGCTCGACTCGCTGCTCTCGCTCGAAGAGGTGGCGCAGGCCGCGGGCGTCACGCGCCGCGGCCTCGCCCTGCTCTTCAGGCGCCACCGCGACCTCTCGCCCGGCGAAGTGCTGCGCAACATGCGGCTCGATGCCGCGCACGCGCAACTGGCGCGGCACGACGGCGCCAGCGTCACCGAGGTGGCGCTGAACTGCGGCTTCTCGCACCTGAGCCGCTTTGCCGCCTGCTACCGCGAGCGCTTCGGGCAATTGCCGCGCGACACCTCGCGCGACCCCGCGCGGCTGCCTGCCGCGCGGCACTGAACACACCTCCTCAGGACTTCATCGCGCACTGCACAGCCGTGCGGTCCTGGTAGCGCTCCAGCACGGTGCCGATCACCTTGTTGGCGATGCGCCCGCTGCCGTCCTTGGCGACCACGCGCAGGTAGTAGTTCTGGATCGGGAAGTTGTTGGGGCCGTAGCGGAAATCGCCGCGCACCGACTTGTAGTTGGCCGCCTTGATCGCCTTGAGCAGCGCAGGCTTGTCGGCCACCTTGCCGCCGACGTCGCGCACGGCCGCATCCATCGCCATCAGCACGTCGTAGGCCTGGCCGGCATAGAACGAGGGGTTGCGCCCGTTGTTCTGCTGGCGGAACGCGGCCACGAAGCGCTGGTTGGCCGGGTTGTCGAGGTCGAACGACCAGTGCGCGGTGTTGAACAGGCCCAGCATCGGCTCGCCGACAGCGGGGATCATGTCCTCGTCGGCCGAGAAGGCGGTGGAGATCAGTGCCACGTCCTTCGACAGCCCCGCGCCGACGAACTGCTTGATGAAGCTCACGCCCATCGCGCCGGGCAAAAAGAAGTACAGCGCATCGGGCTTCGACGCGCGGATCTGCGCCAGCTCCGCCGAGTAGTCGAGCTGCCCGAGCTTGGTGTACAGCTCGTCGCCCACGGCGCCCTTGAAGGTGTGCTTGAAGCCGTTGATGGCGTCCTTGCCGCCGGGGTAGCTGGGCGCGATCATCGCGACCTTCTTGAAGCCCTTGTCGCTCGCGAACTTGCCGGCCGACTCGTAGTACGCGTCGTTCGGGTACGAGGCACCGAAGAAGTACGGATTGCAGCGCGCACCCGAATAGTCGCTCGGGCCGGTGTTGCTCGACAGGTAGGGCACCTTGGCGGCGAAGAGCGGCGGGCCGACGGCCAGCGCGACCGACGAGCCGACGGGCCCGGTGAACAAATCGATCTTGTCGCGCAACAGCATGCGCTCGACCACCTGGCGCGCCATCTCGGGGTTGCCTGCCGTGTCGGCCTCGACGAACTCCACCGGCACGCCGCCGAGCTTGCCGCCCAGCTGCTTCATGGCCACGGCAAAGCCGGCCTTGGCCTCGGCGCCGCCGACGGCAAACGGGCCGGACAGGTCCATCGCCAGGCCGACTTTCACGGTCTGCGCCTGCGCGGGTAAAGCCAGCGCGCCCACCAGGACGGTGAGCGCGCACAAGACGGATCGGGGCGTGGCCTGCGACATGAAAGGTCTCCTCGGGGTGAGTTCGTTGAACGTGGGGGGCAGCAAATGCAGGGCGCAGTCTCTGTGCCGCGGCGGCGCCCCGCTATCCGTTTCGTGCGACCGAAACCGCTGCACGAAATGGACAGACAACGCCCCGGCGCGCTCCACAGAATCGCCGCCGACCCCACCACTTCAAGAGACGAACCGATGAGCAACACCATCGACATTCCCACCGGCGACGGCACCCAGACCTTTCGCGGCTACCTGGCCCTGCCGGCCTCGGGGCGCGGCCCCGGCATCGTGCTGTGCCAGGAGATCTTCGGCGTCAATGCCTACGTGCGCGAGGTGGCCGACCTCTATGCGCAGGAAGGCTACGTGGTGCTCGCGCCCGACCTGTTCTGGCGCATGGAGCCCGGTGTCGATCTGGGCTACTCGCCCGAAGACTGGCAGCGCGCTTTCGGCTTCTTCCAGAAGTTCGACATCGAAGCCGGCGTGGCCGACGTCACGGCGAGCGTGAAGGCGCTGCGCGCGCACCCGGCCTGCACCGGCAAGGTCGGCGCACTGGGCTTCTGCCTCGGCGGCAAGCTGGCCTACCTGGCCGCCGCGCATTCGGGCGTGGACGCGGCCGTGGGCTACTACGGCGTGGGCATCGAGGGCGCGCTCGACCTCGTGCCGCAAATCAAATGCCCGATCGCCCTGCACTTTGCGGAGCTCGACCAGTTCTGCCCGCCCGAGGCCCGCGCCCAGGTGCTCGAAGCCTTCGCCGGCCGGCCCGATGCGCAGATGTACGTGTACCCCGGCGTCGACCATGCGTTTGCGCGCACCGGCGGCGACCATTTCGACAAGCCCTCCACGCTCATGGCGCACCAGCGCTCGATGGCGCTGTTCAAGGACGCGATCGGCCCGGTGTACGACCTCTCTGCGCTGTGGGACAAGCATTGCGAGTACGAATTCGCCACGCGCGACGTGGTCGCCACCATGGCCACGATGGTGAGCGAGCCCTACGTGAACCACATCCCGACCATGACCGGCGGCGTGGGCGCCAAGGAGCTGTCGCGCTTCTACAAGCACCACTTCATTCCGAGCACGCCGCCCGACACGCGGCTCACGCCCATCTCGCGCACCGTGGGCGCTACGCAGATCGTGGACGAGATGCTGTTCTGCTTCACCCACACGGTCGAGATCGACTGGCTGCTCCCGGGCATCGCGCCCACCGGCAAGCCGGTGGAGATTCCGCTCGTGGCCATCGTGAAGTTCCGCGGCGACAAGCTGTACCACGAGCACATCTACTGGGACCAGGCCAGCGTGCTGGTGCAGATCGGCCTGCTCGATCCGAAGGGCCTGCCGGTGGCCGGCGCCGAGACGGCGCGCAAGCTGGTCGACGAGACGCAGCCGTCGAACACGCTGATGCCGCGCTGGGAAAAATCGACCGGCCTCACCATCGCCGATCCGGCGCTGCCCTTGGGATGAACGGCGCCTCCGACATGCTGGCGCTGGTCGTGGACGCGGTCACGCCGCTCACGCCGGCCATCAAGGCCTTCGTGCTGCGCTCGGCCAGCGGCGAGCCGCTGCCGCCGTTCGCGCCGGGCGCGCACCTGGGCGTGCAGGTGGTACAGGCCAACGGCCACACGGGTCAGCGCGCCTACTCGCTCGCCCGGCCGCACGACGGCTCCGACCGCTGCGAAATCGCGGTGCTGTGCGAACCGCAGGGCGCGGGTGGCTCGGCCTGGATGCACGCGCTGCAACCCGGCACCGCGCTGGCCGCGCACGCACCGCGCAACGACTTCGCGCTGCACGCGGGCAGCGCGCCGCCGCTGCTCATCGCGGGCGGCATCGGCATCACGCCGCTGCTGTGCATGGCGCGGTCGCTCGCGGCCGAAGCGCGCCCCTTCGACTTCGTCTACGCCACGCGCAGCGAAGAAGCCACGGCCTACCTGCATGAGGTGCGCGCGCTCGGCGGCACGGTGGTGCACGACGGCGGCGTCCCCGCACGCGGCCTCGACCTGCGCGCGCTGCTGGCCGCGCCCGTGCCCGGTCGCCACCTGCATGTGTGCGGCCCGCGCGGCATGGTGCAGGCCGTGGTCGACACCGCCCGCGCGCTCGGCTGGCCCGACGACCACGTGCACTTCGAACTCTTCGCCGGCGCCATCGAGCAGGCAGGCGACGCGCCCTTCGAGGTGCGCACGCTGCGCTCGGGCAAGACGCTGACCGTGGCGCCCGACCAGAGCCTGCTCGACGTGCTCATCGCCGCCGGCCTGGACCCGCTGTACGACTGCCGCCAGGGCGACTGCGGCGTGTGCGTGGTGGACGTGGTCGAGGGCGTGCCCGACCACCGCGACCACAACCTCAGTCCGCGCGAGAAGGCGGACGGCAAGACCCTGTGCACCTGCGTGTCGCGCGCCAAGACGCCGCACCTGGTGCTCGACATCTGATGACGTTTCAGGAGACCCACCCGATGAATTCCGTGATCCCCATCATCCCCATCGCGGCGACAAGCCCGATCGACATCCAGTCGCTCGTGCAGCCCGACCGCGTGCACAAGCGCGTCTACACCGACCCCGCCATCTTCGAGCTGGAAATGGACCGCGTGTTCGGCCAGGCCTGGATCTACATCGGCCACGAAAGCCAGGTGCCCAAGCCCGGTGACTACTTCACCACCCGCCTGGGCCGCGAGCCCGTGGTGATGGTGCGCCACACCGACGGCCAGGTGCACGTGATGTTCAACCGCTGCCCGCACAAGGGCGCCAAGCTCGTGCCCGACGGCAGCGGCAGTGCCGGCAAGTTCCTGCGCTGCCTGTACCACGGCTGGACCTTCAAGTGCGATGGCAGCCTGCTGTCGGTGCCGCTGCGCAGCGGCTACGAATGCACCGCGCTCGACCTGAAAGACCCGCAGTACGGCGTGCGCAAGGTGGCGCGCGTGGCTTCGCACCGCGGCTTCGTGTTCGCCAGCCTGTCGGAAGACGGGCCCGAGCTGAAGGAATTTCTGGGCGGCGTGGCCACTTCGCTCGACAACTTCTGCGACCGTGCGCCCGAGGGCGAAGTGGAAGTGGCCGGCGGCGTGCAGCGCGTGATCCAGCGCAACAACTGGAAGATCTTTTTCGAGAACCTGCACGACACCATCCACGCCGTGGCCACGCACGAGTCGTCGTGGCGCGCGGCCAAGGAAGAGCACGAGGCCATGCCGGCCGGCACGCCCAAGCCCTTCGAGGTGGTGATCGTCGACGGCAACGGCGAGCCGCTGGAGTTCTGGGAGAAGCTGGAGCTCAAGGGCTACGACCACGGCCACGGCTTCATGGAAGGCATCTTCGTGCCGCCCACCGACCCGGTGAGCCTGGCCTACGTGGCCTCGCTCGAGGCCGCGAAGGGCGCCGAACAGGCCGACGCGATCCTGCGCGTGAACCGGCACAACACCATCGTGTACCCGAGCTGCTCGCCGCACACCTCCTTCCAGCAGATCCGCGTGATCCGGCCGCTGTCGGTGGACCGCACGCTGGTCGAGATCTTCAGCTTCCGGCTCAAGGGCGCGCCCGAGGCCACTTTCCAGCGCACGCTCAAGTACACCAACATCGTCAACTCGCCCTCGTCGAACGTGATGCCCGACGACCTGGAGGCCTACAACCGCGTGCAGGAAGGCCTGGGCTCGGACGGCGGCGACTGGGTCAGCATGCACCGCGCCGCCGGGCGCGACCAGCCGCTGCCGGGCGGGCGCGCGTCCAACGGCAACAGCGAGATGCCCTCGCGCAACATGTTCGCGGCGTGGGCCGGGTACATGGGCGTCGACACGGGTGTCAAGACGAACGAACAGACCGGGAGCGCCGAATGAACTTCCGCGACTGGAACGAACAGCAGGACCTCACGCAGTTCCTGCACCACGAGGCGCGCCTGCTCGACGAGCACCGCTGGGACGAATGGCAGAAGCTCTTCACGCCCGACGGCCTGTACTGGGTGCCGCTGGTGCACGGCCAGGCCGACCACCTCAACCACGCCTCGCTGTTCTGCGAGGACGCCCTGCTGCGCTCGATGCGCGCGCGGCGGCTCGAGCAGGCGCGCGCCTATTCGCAGCAGCCGCCCACGCGCACCGTGCACGTGCTGGGCAACATCGCGCTCGAGTCTCGCGACGACGACGCGGGCTGCACCGTGCGCTCGACCTTCCTGCTGCTGGAGTGGCGCAAGACCGAGCAGCGCACCTTCGGCGGCAGCGTGCTGCACACGCTGCGCCGCGCCGACGACGGCTGGCGCATCCAGACCAAGCGCATCGACCTCGTGAACTGCGACGCGCCGCACGAAGCCCTGCAGGTGTTCCTGTGAAGGCCGCACTGCTGGCGATGCACTACCAGAACGACGTGCTGCACGCCGACGGCAAGGTGCGCGTGGGCGTGGCCGCCGACGACCCGGCGCGCCCGCGCCTCATCGCGTCGGCCGCGCGGCTCATCGCCGGGGCACGCGCGAACGGCGTGCCGGTGATCTTCGTGCGCATCGCCTTCGCGCCGGACTACGCGGACTGCCTGCGCAACTGCACGCTGTTCCGCCGCGTGGCCGAGAGCGGCGCGGTGCAGGAAGGCAGCTGGGGCGCGGGCTTCTACGACGAGCTCGCGCCGCGGCCGGGCGAGGCCGTCGTCACCCACAAGCGCAACAACCCCTTCTGGGCCAGCGGGCTCGAAGAGGCGGTGCGCGCCACCGGCGCCAGCCGCCTGTACGTGGCTGGCATCGCCACCAACCACGTCGTCGAGCACGGCGCGCGCCATGCGAGCGACCTGGGCTACGACGTGGCCGTGGTCGCCGACGCCTGCAGCACCGCGCAGGCGCACCTGCAGGCAGCCAGCCTGGAAACCCTGGCGATGCTCGCGGACGTGGTGCGCGTGGACGACGCCGTCGCGCAGATGGAAGGCCGGCCATGACGACGCTGCAAGGCAAGGTCGCGATCGTGACCGGCGCCGCCGCGCTGCTGGGCAGCGCCATCGTGCGCGCCTTCGTGCAGGCCGGCGCGCGCGTGGTGGCGGTCGACATCGACACCGCGCGCGGCGCCGCCTTGGCGGCCGACGTGGGCGCGGGCTGCCGCTTCGTCGCCTGCGACATCGCCTCGGACGACGCGCTCGATGCGCTCGTGGCCGGCACGCTGCGCTCCGAAGGCCGCATCGACTTTCTCATCAACAACGCCGTGGTCTACGGCGATGCGGGGCTGGACGCCGCACGCGCCGACTGGCTGGGCGCGCTGAACGTCAACCTGGTCTCGGGCGCGATGCTGGTGCAGAAGACCGCCGACGCACTGGCCACACACGGCGGCGCCATCGTGAACATGGGCAGCGTCGGCGGCAAGTTCGGCGCGGCGGGCCGGGCGCTGTACCCGGCGGCCAAGGCCGCCATCCTGCAGCTCACGCGCAACCAGGCCGCCACGCTGGCGCCGCGGGGCGTGCGGGTGAACTCGGTGTCGCCGGGCTGGACCTGGTCGGACGCGCTGTCGCGCATGACGAACGGCGACCGCGCACGGGCCGACCGCGTCGGCGCGCCGATGCACCCGCTGGGCCGCGTGGGCGACGGCGACGACGTGGCGCAGGTGGTGCTGTTCCTGTGTTCGGACGCGGCGCGCTTCGTCACCGGCGCGGACATCCCGGTCGACGGCGGCTTCTCGATGCTGGGGCCCGACCAGGGCCGCTCGGCGCGCGACTGGTTCGGGGCCTAGCCGGCGTTCAGCCGCGCGACTGCCGCAGCGCGCCCGGCGTGCCGCCCAGGTGCCGGCGGCACAGGCGCACGAAGTGCGAGGCGTCGGCCAGCCCGACGCGCAGGCCGATCTGCGCCACGCTCAGGCGGTCGAAGCGCGCATCGGCCAGCATGCGCTGCGCCACCTGCATGCGGCAGGCGGCCAGCGCGTTGGCGAAGGTGGTGGCGCTGTGCCCTGCCCCGCCGCCTTCGGCCAGGCAGCGATGCAGGCTGCGCTCCGAGATGCCGAGCCCCTGCGCCACAGCCGCGGCCGTGAGGCCCGGCTCGGCATGGCGCTCGCGGGTGGCGTCGAGCACGCGCTGGCGCAAGGCGGCGCGGCCGCACGGGTCGGGCATGGCCGCGCCGCCGGTCGGGCCAAGCGCCAGGGCCAGCAGGCCGCCTAGCTGGTCGGCGAGCAGCGCCGCCGGCAGCGGCGGCCGCAGGGCCACCTCGGGCGACAGCGCCTGCGCGAAGCCGCTGAGCGCCGCGCCCCAGCCGCTGTGCCCGTCGATGCGGCGCGCCACGTGGTCGCCGGCGTCGGGCAGCCACGACTCGACCCACGCGGTCGGCAGCTCGATCGACACCGTGTCGGCCGACTGCTGCAGGTGAAAGGCGTAGCAGCGCCGCGAGTCGACCAGCACCGCGTCGCCGGGCAGCAGGCGCGCCGAGCGCTCTTCCTGCACCGCGACCCAGGGTGAGTCGGCCTTGCACAGCAGGTAGTAGAAGTTGTGGCGGCTGTGGGCGATGGCGCGGCGCGTGCGGTACACGTCCTGTGCGCTGCCGCGCACCCGGTTCACGTGCAGCGGCCCGAGCGGCGCGGATTCGAGCGAGGCGCCGAAGCGGCCGGCCAGCGGGCTGGTCACGTCCATCTCGAGAAAGCCTTCGCAGACCGCGCCGATCCAGTAGTCCAGCCGCTGCGGCGGCGGCACGGTGTCGGTCGACCAGGTGTGGATCGCAGCAGGGGCTGCGGGCATGGCGGCGGAAGTCATCCCGCCAACATAGCCAGCCCGGGCCCGTTTGCCAAGCGGGTATAGACGCCCTCCGACGCCGCGGCGCGCGGGTGCCCGGCACAATGGCCCGCTTCATCCACCGCACACGCACGAAGGGCCCGGCACACATGAGCAAGCAAAGCGATTTCGGACTGATCGGCCTGGCCGTGATGGGACAGAACCTGGTGCTGAACGTGGAAAGCCGCGGCTTCCAGGTCAGCGTCTACAACCGCACCGAGGCCACCACCGAGGCCTTCCTTGCCGCCCACCCCGGCAAGCAGCTGGTGGGCGCGAAGACGCTCGAAGAGTTCGTCCAGAGCCTGGCCCGACCCCGCAAGATCCAGATCATGGTCAAGGCCGGCGCGCCGGTGGACCAGGTGATCGAACAACTCATTCCGCTGCTGGACAAGGACGACATCGTCATCGACGGCGGCAACAGCCTGTACACCGACACCGAACGCCGCGACGCCTACCTGGCGAGCAAGGGCCTGCGCTTCATCGGCGCAGGCGTGTCGGGCGGCGAGGAAGGCGCGCGCAAGGGGCCGTCGATCATGCCGGGCGGCCCGGCGTCGACCTGGGAGGTGATGAAGCCGATCTTCGAGAGCATCGCGGCCAAGGTGGACGGCGAGCCCTGCGTGATCCACATCGGCCCGGGCGGCGCGGGCCACTACGTGAAGATGGTGCACAACGGCATCGAGTACGGCGACATGCAGCTGATCTGCGAGGCCTACAGCCTGTTCAAGGCGGCCGGCTTCACGACCGACGAGATGGCCGCGATCTTCAACGAATGGAACGAGGGCGAGCTGCAGAGCTACCTGATCCAGATCACCGCCAAGGCGCTCGAACAGAAAGACCCCGAAACCGGCCAGCCGGTGGTCGACCTCATCCTGGACAAGGCCGGCCAGAAAGGCACGGGCCAGTGGACGCTGCTGAACGCGGCCGAGAACGCGGTGGTCATCAGCACCATCAACGCCGCCGTCGAGGCGCGCGTGCTGTCGTCGCAGAAGAAGCAGCGCGTGGCGGCCAGCCAGCTGCTGCAGGGGCCGAAGATCGAACTGTCGCTGGAGAAAAAAGCGCTGGTGGCCAAGGTGCACGACGCGCTCTACGCCTCGAAGGTCATCAGCTACACGCAGGGCTTCGACCTGATCCAGACGATGGGCGAGAAGAAAGGCTGGCAGCTCGACCTGGGCGGCATCGCCTCGATCTGGCGCGGCGGCTGCATCATCCGCGCGCGCTTTTTGAACCGCATCACCGACGCCTTCCGCCGCGACCCGGCGCTGGGCAACCTGATGCTCGACCCGTTCTTTCAAGACCTGCTGAACCGCACGCAGCAGAACTGGCGCGAGGTGGTGGCGCTGGCGGTGAGCAACGGCATTCCGGTGCCGGCCTTCAGCGCCTCGCTGGCCTACTACGACAGCTACCGCACAGCGCGCCTGAGCGCGAACCTGCTGCAGGCGCAGCGCGACTTCTTCGGGGCGCACACGTACGAGCGGGTCGACAAGCCGGAGGGCCAGTTCTTCCACACCGACTGGCCCGAAGTCATCGAATAAATAAGTTGGGCTCGCCCCCAGGCTTCGCGCACTTCGTGTCGCTTTGCCAACCCCCTACCGGGGGCAACACCAGCGGCCCGGCAAAGCCGGTTCCGCGGTGTTTCTGGTGAATGCCCGCTCGCCGCCTCTTCAGGTGATGCGACTCAGCCGGCGTCGGCCAGCCAGTCGCGCACCACGCCGACCGACTGCGCCAGCGGCGCCGTCGCATCCACCGCCAGCACGCCGGCCTCGCCCACCGGCGATTCGAGCGTGGCGAACTGGTTGTCCACGAGGCTGGCCGGGAACATGTGCAGCCCGGCGCCCGCGCGCACAGCCACGCGGCGCTCGGCTTCAGCGCGGTCGATCTGCATGAACACGAAGCGCAGGCCCGGCGCGGCGGCGCGCAGCTGGTCGCGGTAGCTGCGCTTGAGCGCGGAGCAGGTCATGACGGCGCCTTGCGGCGCGTCGGCCAGGGCGCGGCCCAGCGTGGCCAGCCAGCCGGCGCGGTCGGCGTCGGTGAGCGCGATGCCGCGGCTCATCTTGTCGACGTTGGCGGGCGGATGGTGGTCGTCGCCCTCGATCAGCGGCAGCCCGAGCGCGGTGGCCAGCGCCGCGCCCATGCTGGACTTGCCGCAGCCCGAAACCCCCATCACCACGAGCCAGACCCTGTTCATGCGCGCCCTTGACCTTGTTTGAAGCAGCCGATGCCGAATGCGTGCCGAAGCCGGCACGGCCACGAATCTACCGCGTCGGCGCGATGTTCAGAACAGGCTGCCCTGCCCCACGGCGCCGGGCGGGCGAAAGGCCCCGGTGTCCAGCGCGATCCGCTCGCGGTTGAAGCCCAGCCGGTGCGTCGCCTTCTGGAAGCGCTGGTGGATCAGGTCGGCCCACAGGCCGCTGCCCTTCATGCGCGTGGCGAAGTCGGCGTCGTAGTCCTTGCCGCCGCGCATCTCGTGGATGCGCGCCATCACGCGATCGGCGCGCTGTGGGTAGTGCAGCTCGAGCCATTCCTTGAAGAGCGGCGCCACCTCCCACGGCAGCCGCACCACCGTGTAGAAGGCGCTGCGCGCGCCGGCCTCCCAGGCGGCTTCGAGCACCTGCTCCATGTCCTCGGTGATGAACGGAATCTGCGGCGCCACGCTCACGCCGACCGGCACGCCGGCCTCGGCCAGGGTGCGGATGGTGCGCAGCCGCCGGTGCGGCGCGGCGGCGCGCGGCTCGAGCTTGCGCGCCAGCTCGCCGTCGAGCGTGGTCACGGTCACGTACACGGCCGCGAGCCGGTCGGCGGCCATGGGCGCGATCAGGTCGAGGTCGCGCTCGACCGCGCTCGACTTGGTGACCAGCGCGAACGGATGCCGCACCTCGCTCAGCAGCTCGATCACGCCGCGCGTGAGCCGCAGTTCGCGCTCGATGGGCTGGTAGCAGTCGGTGGCGGTGCCGATGGCGAGGTTGCTGGGGCGGTAGCCCTTGCGCCCGAGTTCGGCGCGCAGCACCTCGACGAGGTTGCGCTTGGCGATCAGCTTGGTCTCGAAGTCCAGCCCGGGCGAGAGGTTCAGGTAGCTGTGCGTGGGCCGCGCAAAGCAGTAGATGCAGCCGTGCTCGCAGCCGCGGTACGGGTTGAGCGAACGGTCGAAGGGGATGTCGGGCGACTCGTTGCTGCTGAGCACCGACTTCACGTCCTCGAAGCGCACCTCGGTGGCCAGTGGCAACAACCCGGCGGCTTCGGCTTCGCCGTCTTCCAGCGTGCCCCAGCCGTCGTCGAAGGCGTCGCGCTCGTCCTTGGAGAACCGGTGCGCGAGCCGCGTGGCCGCGCCTCGGCCCTTGATGATGTGGATGGGAACCTGGGCGGCGGGCATGGCGAGTCCTTGGAAGGAAACAGGAAACAAGTCGAATAACTGTTTATTCATACAGTATTTCACTTTTGCGGCCGACATGCAGCGTTTTTTATTTCTGTATTGACAGAAATTCAGGAATTCCTAAACTCGGTGCCATGGAACTCACCGACATTCAACGCAAGTTCGTCCTGCACTGGGGCGAGATGGGCTCCATGTGGGGCGTGAACCGCACGGTCTCGCAGATCCACGCCCTACTCTTCGCGCACGGCAAGCCGATGCACGCCGAAGAGCTGTCGGAAACGCTGGGCGTGGCCCGCTCCAACGTCAGCAACAGCCTGAAGGAACTGCAGGCCTGGAACCTCGTGCGCGTCACCCACACGCTGGGCGACCGGCGCGACTACTTCGAGACCAGCGTCGACGTGTGGGAGCTGTTCCGCACCGTGGTGCGCGAGCGCAAGGAGCGCGAGTTCGACCCCACCATCCGCGTGCTGCGCGAGATCGTCGCCAGCCCCGATTTCCAGAAGGAGCCGCCCGATGCGCAGGACCGTATCCGCTCCACCATGGACCTCATGACCAAGCTCGCCACCTGGGCCGACGAGATGCTGCGGCTGTCGCCCGGCACGCTCGACAAGGTGCTCACGCTGGGCGCCAGCGTGCAGAAGTTCGTGCGCGGCGACAGCCCACCGCCCCCCGCCCCTCCTGGCGCGGGCAAGGGCGACGACCCCGACGCGCACCACGCCAGCCTGCCCATGATCTGAGAAAGGCCACGTCCTTTTTTTGCCTTTCTATTTCTGTTTTGACTGAAATATCGAGAACCAAAAGCACCATGACCCGCTTCGCCCCCGCCACCTACCCGCTCACCGTCTATTTCGACGCCACCTGCCCGCTGTGCACGGCCGAGATGGGCGCCATGCAGGCGCGCGACAGCGCAAAGCGGCTGCGCCTGGTCGACTGCTCGCCCATCGGTTTCGCGGACGGCCCGGCACCGCGCGAGGCGCTGATGCGTTCGCTGCACGCGGTCGATGCCGCAGGCCGGCTGCGCGTGGGCGTGGATGCGATCCGCGCCTGCCGCGCGGCGGTGGGCCTGCCGGCCGGCGGCGCCGTGCTCGACCTGCCGGTGGTCGGCCGGCTGGCCGATCGCGCCTACGCGGTGCTGGCGCGCAACCGCTACCGGCTGCCGCGCTGGCTGGTCCTGCGGCTCGCGGGGCACGGTGCGATCGCACCGACCACTTGTGCCGACGACCACTGCAAGCTCTAAAAAAACCACTCACGCTGTCACACCCCACCCGCTCACGTCCGAAGGAGTTTTCGATGCCCGACGTCTTCCAGCCCGACTTCCGCCTGCCCGGCACCGCGCGGCCTGCGCCGCCCGCCGTCGAAGGCCACGTGAGCCGCGAGGACACGCAGGACTATTTCACCGAGGTCGCCGACGACTACCGCGCCTGGAGCCCCAGCTACAACATGCACTTCGGCTTCTGGCGCCTGGGCCTGAACCCGCTGCGCCGCGAGGGCATGCTGATCGAGATGAACCGCACCGTCGGCCGAGCACTGCAACTCGACACCACCACCCATGCCCCGCGCTGCGTGGTCGACCTGGGCTGCGGCGCCGGCGCCACCTCGCGCACGCTGGTCGGCGACGACCCGGCGCTGCATGCGGTCACCGTGACCAACGTGCCGGTGCAGAACGGCATCGCCGCGCGGCTCGATGCCCGCGCCGGCGTGGCCGACCGCGTCGCGCACGTCGAGGCCGACTACACGCGCACCGGCCTGCCCGCCGCCCAGGCCGACGGTGCCTGGGCGCTCGAAAGCGCCTGCTACGCCGAGGGCACCGCCAAGGCCGACTTCGTGCGCGAGGCCGCGCGGCTGCTCAAGCCCGGCGCGCGGCTGGTGGTGGTCGACGGCTTCCTGCTGCGCCGCCGGCCGGGCCGGCTCGCGGGCTGGCTGCACCGCCTGTGGGCCGACAGCTGGGCCGTGCCCACGCTGGCCCAGCGCGAGGACTTCACGGCCGCGCTGCGCGCACACGGCTTCGAGGACGTCGAGTTCACCTCGCTGCGCTGGCGCGTGGCGCCGAGCGCGCTGCACATCCCGGTGCTGGCCACGCGCTTCACGCTGGCCGAACTGTGGAAGGCCCGCGGCAGGCTCAGCCCCTGGCGCCGCAAGCACATCGTGGCCAGCTACTGCGCACTCGCACTGGGCATGTTCTGGCGCGACTTCGACTACGCCATGGTGACGGCCCGGCGCAGCGCCAGCTGAGACATCACAAAAAGAGGAGAAGAGATTTCCATGCGCACCGAGCCCGAAGAAAGCACACTCGCCGACCTGCCGGCCAACGACGACGTGCCGGCCCCCAAGCCCGTGCGCGGCATGCCCTTCGGCTGGTTCTGGCCCATGTTCGCCGGCGCGGCGCTGGCGCTCGTGCTGCGCCTCGTCTTCAGCGGCGGCCCCGGCCAGCCCTTCTCGGCCATGCTGGGCTCCTTCGTCTACTTCGCGCCCGCGGCGTGCGGCGCGGTCACGGTGTATATGGCCGAGCGCATCGAGCGGCGCAGCTGGGGCTACTACCTCTGGGCGCCGTGGGTGGCCACTGCGCTGTTCGTCGGCGGCACGCTGATGGTGTTCATCGAGGGCATCATCTGCGCCGCCTTCATCGTGCCGCTGTTCGCGGTGATGGGCAGCGTCGGCGGGCTGGCCATGGGCATCGTGTGCCGCATCACCAACTGGCCCAAGCCCGCGCTCTACAGCTTTGCCCTGGTACCGCTGCTGCTCGGCGGCATCGAGCCTCAATGGCCCAACCCCGACCAGTTCTCGAACACCTCGCGCACGCTCTTCATCGCGGCGCCGGCCGGGCGCGTGTGGCACGAGCTCAACGCCGCGCGCGACATCCGCCCCAGCGAAGTCGGCGATGCATGGGCCTACCGCGTCGGCGTGCCGATGCCGGTGTCGGGCGTGACCGTCGACACACCCGAGGGCCGCGTGCGCCAGGTGCAGTGGCAGAAGAACGTGCATTTCGAAGAGGTCGTCACCGAGTGGCAGCCCGATCGCCTGCTGAAGTGGCGCTTCCGCTTCACGCCCGACTCCTTCCCCGCCGGCGCGCTCGACGACCACGTGATGATCGGCGGCCAGTACTTCGACCTGCGCGACGCCACCTACACCCTGACCCCGCGCGACGGTGGCACCGAGCTGCGCGTCGCGGTGTCGTGGCGGCTGAGCACGCGCTTCAACTGGTATGCGGATCCGGTCATGCAGTTCCTGCTTGGCGACGCCTCCGAGAACATCCTGCGCTTTTACAAGGCGCGCAGCGAAGCCACCCAGGCGGTGGCGGGATGAGCGCACCACCCGTCTTCCAGCAGGCGCTCGGCCCCGCATGGGACCGGCTCGGCGACATCATCCGCCGCCACTACACGATGGCGCCGTTCTCCGACGACTACGTCTGCGTGCGCGGCACGATGAGCGAGGTCTGGCACGCCCCCTGGGCCGCGCTGCTGATGCCCTTCGGCCGGCTGTTCGGCGCACTGGTTCCGCACCAGGGTACCCACGTGCCGATCGAGGTGCACTACCGCTGCCACCCCGGCAACGCCCATCTCTACTGGGACCGCGTCTTCCACTTCCCGGGCAGGCCGCCTTTTCATTTCCGCTCGCACATGGAGCACGACGCGGCGCAAGGCAGCGAGGTGATCGAATACGTGCGCTTCGGCATCGGCATGCGCCTGGCGGTGAGCGCGGAAGACGGCGCGCTCGTGTTCCGCGACAAGGGCTACATCTGGCGCCTCGCGGGGCTGCGCATTCCGCTGCCGCTGGGCCTCTTTCCCGGCACCGCCTACGTCGAGGAACGGCCCGATCCGTCCGACCCCGACCACTTCACGATGAAGATGCTGCTGCGCCACCGCTGGTTCGGCGACGTGATTCGCTACAGCGGACGCTTCCGCCTCGGTTCACAATGAGCCCACCATGCCGCGCCGCCCCGAAAACCTCTACGCCCAGTACCACGCCCACATCTACTTCGCCCCCGCCACGCTGGCGCAGGCGCGCGAGCTCAGCGAGCGCGCCGGCCGCGAGCTGATGGTGGTGGTGGGCCGGGTGCACGAACGCCTCGTCGGCCCGCACCCGCACTGGAGCTGCCAGCTGGCTTTCGACGCCGCCGAGTTCGACGAGGTCATCGGCTGGCTCGACGCCAACCGCAACGGCCTGGACGTGTTCGTGCACGGCGTGACCGGTGACGACTTCGCGGACCACACAGCCCATGCGATGTGGTTGGGCGAAGAAAGCGCGCTCGATCTGCGGATGTTCAGGCGGTAGCAGAAAAGAAGCCTCCTGTCCTCCCGAGAACATCTGACGGCCCGCTGTTCTCAAAGCGTCCGGCGCGGCGCATCATCGTTGTGGCCTCCGCACTGCTCGCTCGAAGCGTCAGGCGAGAAGGTCGCCAACGAGGAGGAACACCATGGTTTCGTTGCGACGGATCGGCACCTGTGGGGTGCTGCTGGGTATTGCGTGCCTGCTCTCGGCATGCTCGACGATAGAGAGCATGTCCCGGCTCAAGTCCGGTCCCGGCGTCGACATTGCACCCACCGAAGTGGCGGCCTTTGCGCGAGACCAGGCCCTTGTACAAACCACATTGCGATCACTGGCCTTGCAAGGCAGTGCGGCCAACAGCACCGCGGACTGGGACCAGATCATCGAAGCCGGCATGGGCTACGCCGACTCTCGCTGCGAGGCCTACATGCAGTCCCTGTTTCGCTTGAACCGCAACCGCCACACCGTCGTCGCGGAAATTGGCCTGCTCGGGGGCGCGGCGGCAGGCCTCATGGCCGCGGCCAAGTCCGCGGCCAAGGACGTCTCGATGGTCGCCATCGCCTTCGGCCTCGCGGGCTCGTCGGTGGACACGCTCAGCAGCAATCTGCTGTATGACCTCGATCCGTCGTCGGTGCGCGCCCTGGTAAAGGAGCTTCAGAGCAAGTTTCGCCAGGCCAACCCGAAGGGCTACACCAACTGGCCGGCGGCTTCCGCCGTGATCCGGAGCTACTCGGTGCTGTGCGTTCCCGCCAACATCGAAGCCGAGGTCAATCTCTCGGTCAAGAAGGCGGTCCCCGGCACCACCGCGGCCGACCCCGCCAAGGGACAGCCGCCCGCCGTGACCAACGCGATCCCCGCCGCGGCGCCCAGCGGCCGCTTCGGCAGCGACAACAGTTCTGACGTGCTGCGCACATTCGCGTTGCCCGGAGGCGTTGCGAATGCCGCGAACCGCAAGCGCCTCGAAGCCTATCTGCAAGCACGCCAGATCAAGGTCAGCATCGCCAGCTTCCTGAACGACGCCGCCTTCGCAGATGAGCGCCAGCGCGCCATCGCGTTTCTGAGCCTTCCCCTCTAGGAGCCGCCATGAGCACGCAAGAGCAACTTCGAGACATCCCGTTCAACAAGCTTGAACAGGTGCGACAAGACTTCCATGCGTTGGGTGCCACCACCCAGGTCGTTCCCCAGGGCGGGAACATGTTCACGGTGATCGCGACCTTCGACCAGCCGGTGCATCTTTCGCCATTCGCCACGCAGGACCCTGCGGAAGTCACCGCCGCCGTTGCGGCCATCGCGCCGTCCACGGCCATGCCGCCGCCCCGGAATTCGACCGCGTTCGCAGAACTGTCGGGCGAGTATCTGGCCTACTTCGAAAGCTGCGCGATCCGCCCCGACAAGCGCCTGCTCGTCGACGCGCGCCTGCAGAAGCTGCGGGCGGGGGAAGCCATCTACAGGGCGGTGGGCAACGCGCTGGGAGGCGTCCCCTGGTTCTTCATCGGGATCATCCATTCGCTGGAGTCGAACTTCCACTTCGGCAAGCACCTGCATAACGGCGATCCCCTCACCCAGCGAACGGTCCGCGTGCCAGCCGGCCGCCCGGTGCAGGGAGACCCTCCGTTTTCCTGGGAAGCCAGCGCCAAGGATGCGCTGCGCATGAAGGGCTTCGACCAGCAGTCCGACTGGAGCACGGCCCGCATGCTTTACCGCTGGGAGGCCTACAACGGCTTCGGCTACCGGCCCCGTGGTGTCCCGTCCGCGTACCTCTGGAGCTTCTCGACTCACTACACCAAGGGTCGTTTCGTCGAAGACCACGTGTTCGATCCGAACAGCGTCTCTCAGCAATGCGGTGCCGCCGTGATGCTGAAGGCCTTGCAAGCCACACTCTGATTCAAGGTTCGCCGCGCGCCTGCGCGAGCAGCGCGCAGACCTCCTCATCCGTCGTCTGCGAGAAGTCTTCATACCAGGCACCAACCGCGCGAAACACCGTGGGGCAGCGCACGCACAGCACGTCGTCGGCTTCGCGCTGCAAGGCCTCGCAGGCCTCGGGCGACGCCACGGGCACGGCGGCGATGACGCTGCCGGCGCCCTGTCGCCGCAGTCCGCGAACCGCAGCACGCATGGTGGCGCCGGTGGCAAGTCCGTCGTCGATCACGAGCACCGTGCGGCCTTGCACCTCGCACGCCGGGCGATCACCGCGATAGACCTGCGTGCGGCGCGCCAACTCGGCGAGTTCAGCACGGACCACGGCATCGATCTCCGAAGGCCGCAGGTCCAGCGTGCGCACCAGGTGTTCGTCGATCTCGGGCAAGCCATCGCCCGCGAGCGCGCCGAAGGCGTACTCGGGTTGTTCGGGCAGGCCCAGCTTGCGCACCACCAGCACGTCGAGTGGCAGCCGCAGCGCGCGGGCCACCTCGAAGGCCACCGGCACGCCGCCGCGCGGCAGCGCCAGCACCACGGCGTCCGCAAAGCCGCCCCTTCGCCGCAACAACGCAGCGAGCTGGCGGCCGGCCTGTGCGCGATCACGAAACTTCACGGCGTGTGCTCCCGACCTGGGATGTTCACACGCTGTTCGCGTCGAGGCGAGCCCCGGCGCAAAGACCCGGATCGCGGCGTGCGTTACGCAGCCTCTTGCGTTTCCACCTCGGTGTCCGATGTGCCGCCGTGCACCTTGAAGAACTGCGCCCCTTCGACCTTCTGCCCGATGGCCTGCTCATACGCCGCGCGCACATCGTCGGGCTGCCCGGCCTGCCCGAAGAAGTCCTTCAGGTACGGCCCCAGCAGCGGATGCGCGGCCAGCTCCTCGCGCGGCAGGCCGTGCAGCATCTCGTCGCGGCAGGCCGAGGGCAGGAACACGTCGCGGTTCTTCCCGGGGTCGCGGATCAGGCCCTTGGGCTCATGCGACGGGTCGGCCTGCATCGACTCGAGTTCTTCAAAGAAGCGCCGGCGCATCATCACGATGCCCTTGTCGCTCTGGCCCAGCTTCTCGCGCGTGCGGTCGGTCACGGTGCCCTGCCCCACCCAGACCACGAAGTCCTGGTTGGCGACGTGGCTGGTGATCCAGCGGCCCGTGGCCGGGTCCTTGATGGGGCCGTACCACGAGGGAATGCGCTCCTGCACATAGGGCTCCTGTTCGGTCGGCACGCGGCTGAGCACCCACAGCACGCTCAGCGTGTGGTGATCGTCGATGGGCACGCGCCACTCGAAGTGGTGGCCCAGGAAGAAGCCGTTGGGCCACAGCGTGACGCGGCCGGTGGTCCACATCACGTTGTCTTCGCGCTCGCCGCCGCGCAGGCGCTTGTAGACGAAGCCGTGCTCGAACTCCTCGAAAGCGAGCTTGAGGTGCGTGGGCACGTAGGGGCCTTCGTCGCCCTGCAGGCGCGTGGTCCAGTTGTTGTGCGTCCACTCGAAATGCACGGGGTCGATGGAGTTCTCCTGGCACTGGAACCAGTTGCAGGGAATCTCGGCGAACACGGCCTGCGCGAAACCGTTCTTGCAATTGAAGAGCTCCCAGTCGGGCAGCAGCGGCGCGGGCTGCGGGCCCATGTAGGCCCACAGCAGGCCGGCCTTTTCCTGCACGGGGTAGGCCTTGATCTTCGTGTTCTTGCGCATGCGCGCGTCGGGGTCCAGCGTTTCTTCAAACGGCTGGTGGATGCACTGGCCGCTGGTGTCGTACTGCCAGCCGTGGTAGCTGCAGCGCAGGCCGCACTTCTCCACATAGCCGTACGACATGTCGGCGTTGCGGTGCGGGCAGCGGCGGTCGACCAGGCCGTAGTTGCCGCTCAGGTCCTTGTAGAGCACGAGGTCCTCGCCGAGGATGCGCAGCGGCTTCACGGCCTTGTCGTCGAACTCGCTGGCGCCGGCGATCGGGTGCCAGTAGCGGCGCAGGTAATCGCCCATGGGCTTGCCCGGACCCACTTCGGTCAGCAGGCGGTTCTTTTCTTCGCTCAACATGCATCGTCTCCTTGTCTGCGGGTGTGTGTGTCGTCAGTCGGCGCGGATGCCAAACTCGCGCACCAGCTTGCCGAAGCGCTGGTCGTCGTCGGCGATCTGGCGGGCCAGCACGGCCGGCTCGCCGCCCACGGGCTCGATGCCCAGCGCGGCCATGCGGGCCTGCACGTCGGGCATCTTCAGGATCTCGTTGACGTGGCGGTTGAGCGTCTGCACGACCTCGGCCGGCATCGCTTTCGGCCCGAGCAGGCCCATCCAGGCGCTCACGTCCATGTCGCGGTAGCCCAGCTCCAGGAAGGTGGGCACGTTGGGCATGAGCTTCGTGCGCTGGCGCTCGGCCACGGCCAGCGGCACCAGCTTGCCGACGGCAATGTGGCCCGCCACCGCGCCGGGCGTGATCCAGCCCACGCTCACGTGGCCGCCCAGCGTGTCGTTGACCACCGGCGCCACGCCGCGGTACGGCGCGTGTGCAATGGCCACGCCGGCGTCCTTGTTGAAGAGCTCGCCCGCGATGTGCATCGGCGAACCCGCGCCCGGCGTGCCGTAGGTGAAGGCCTTGCCGGCCTTGGCGCCGGCCACGAGCTGCGCCACGGTCTGGATGCCGCTCGTGGGCGCCGTGACCATCAGCACCGGGATGTTGCCGGTCTTGACGATGGGGGTGAAGTCTTTCACCACGTCGTGTGCCACGCCAGGACCGGCCTTGAGCACGTGCTGCGCGATGGGGAAGGTGCTGGGCGTGAAGAGCAGCGTGTAGCCGTCCGCCGGCGCCTTGGCGACCCAGGCGTTGCCGATCATGCCGCTGGCGCCGGGGCGGTTGTCGACCAGCACCGGCTGGCCCAGGCGCTGCGCGAGCTTCTCGGCGTAGGTGCGCGCGATGGCGTCGGTGTCGCCGCCGGCCGGGTAGGCGACGACCAGGGTGACCGGCTTCGCGGGCCACGATTGCGCCAGCGCCGCTGTCGCGGCGCACAGCAAAAGAATGGCTCCTGCAGCGGCACGGACCATGTTTCGTTGGTGGAACATCTTGCGTTTTCCTTCTCGGTGGGACGACATGGGGGTGTCGTCGGACTGTAGGAACGGCGCCGCGCGGCCAGAAGATATAGTTTCACTGAGTGAACCTTTTTTCTTCGGAGGCGGCATGTCGGACACCAGCGGCGCGCACAGCGTGAAGTCGATCGACGCATTGCGCCGCGGGCTCGACGTGATGCTGGCCATCCAGCGTTCGTCGGCCGTCACGCTGCAGGAGCTGCACCGGCAGACCGGCCTGTCGAAGGCCACGCTGCTGCGCATCCTGAAGACGCTGCAGCAGGCCGGCTGGGTGGAACGCAACGAGCTGGAGAAGCGCTACGTGCCCACCTCGGCCACCGGCCAGTCAGGGGCTGCAGCAGCGTGGCGCACGCGGCTCACGGCCCTGGCGGCGTCGCCGCGCGCCACGCTGCAGCGGCTGGTGCCATGGCCCATCGACCTCGGCGTGCGCGACGGCACGGCGATGCTCATCCTCGACACTGACCGGCCGCGCAACGGCCTGGCGGTCAACTACCGCGCGCTGGGCTTTCGTCCGCCGATGCTGCTGTCGTCGCTCGGGCGCTGCTACCTCGCGTTCTGCCCCGAAGAGGAGCGCCGAGAAATCGTTGCCGCACTGGCGCGTTCACCGAACGATTTCGACCGCGGCGCGCGGCGCCCCGACAGCATCCGCCGCATGGTGGCGCATGCGCGCGACCAGGGCTACGCGGCGCGCGACCCCACGTCCACCAGCCTCGATTCGCCCGACCGCTTCGGCGCGGTGTCGGTGCCGGTGCGGCTGGGCGATCAGGTGGTGGGCTGCCTCAGCTGCGCGTGGCTGCCGGCGGTGAAGAGCGAGCGCGAGATCGTGACGGCGCACTTGGGCGACCTGCAGCAGGCCGCGCAAAGCATCGAGCGCCGGCTGCGGCAGGACGGCCTCGGCCTGCCGCCCGCAAGCGCGTGAGGAAGCAGCGTCAGAACTCCGCGTCGAGTTCGTCGATCTCGTCGGGCTCCTGCAGCGCGGCGGCCACCCATTCCTTCATGGCGGGCAGCTCCATCACGCGCTTGCCGTACGCGGCGCACACGCTGTCGAGCGCCACGTCGTAGCTCAGGAAGCGCGTGACCACGGGCGCGTACATCGCGTCGGCCATGCCGGGCTGCTTGCCGAACAGGAATGGACCGCCGTAGGCTTTCAGACACTCGCGCCAGATGGCGACGATGCGGTCGATGTCGCCCTGCGCGCGCGACCACACCTTGAAGTTCTTGAAGCGGGCCTTGATGTTCATCGGCAGCGCGCCGCGCATCGAGGCGAAGCCCGAGTGCATCTCGCCGCAGATGGCGCGGCAGTGCGCACGCGCCGCGGCGTCGGCGGGCAGCAGGCCGGCCTTGGGCTTGATCTCGTTGAGGTACTCGCCGATGGCCAGCGTGTCCCACACCTTGATGCCGCCATGCTGCAGCGAAGGCACCAGCATCGACGACGACAGCAACAGCATCTCGGCCTTCATGGCCGGGTCGTCGGGCGGGATGACCTTCTCGCTGAAGTCCAGCCCCGCGAGCCTGCACATCAGCCAGCCGCGCAGCGACCAGGCGCCGTAGTTCTTGCTGCTGATCGTGAGAACGGGTTTGGCCATCGCGACACTCCTTGGACGATGCGGGGTGTGTGCAAGCGCCGTGCCACGAGTTGCCGTGCTTGTTGGCCCGCAACTTGCCTGCAACCCGTGCATGCTGTACCGCGCTTACCAGAACCAGGCCGACCTGCTCTCGCCATGGCGGCTCACCGCGCAGTACCTGGGCCGCGCCCTCTGGCAGGACGGCACCGAGCGCACCGCGCTGCGGCGCATGGCCGCGCGCTGCGAGGTCTTCTCGCGCATGCGGCTCACCCACACGCGGCCGGCCTACGGCATCGACAGCGTGGTGGTCGACGGCGCCGACGTGCCCGTGCACGAAGAGGCCGCGCTGGTCTCGCCCTTCGGCACCTTGCTGCACTTTCGCAAGGCACACACCGAAGCGGTGCACCCGCGCGTGCTGCTGGTCGCACCACTGTCGGGCCATTTCGCCACGCTACTGCGCGAAACCGTGCGCACCCTGCTGCGCGACCACGACGTGTACCTGACCGACTGGCACAACGCGCGCGACGTGCCGCTGTGGCAGGGCCGCTTCGGGCTGGACGACTACACGCTGCAGCTGATGCGCTTCGTCGAGGCCGTGGGCCCAGGGGCGCACATGGTGGCCGTGTGCCAGCCCTGCGTGGCCGCGCTGGCCGCGACCGCGCTCATGGCGGAAGACGACCACCCGGCCACGCCGCGCAGCCTCACGCTCATGGCGGGGCCGGTCGATTGCCGCATCAACCCGACCGGCGTGAACGTGCTCGCGACCAGCAAGCCCATCGACTGGTTCCGCCGCAACCTCATCAGCCATGTGCCGTGGCCGCACGCGGGCGCGATGCGGCGCGTGTACCCCGGCTTCCTGCAGCTCACGGCCTTCATGAGCATGAACCCCGAGCGCCACAAGAAGCAGTTCGAGGACATGGAGCGCCTGCTGGTCGAAGGCGAACTCGACAAGGCCCGCACCATCGCCGAGTTCTACGACGAGTACCTGGCGGTGAACGACCTGCCGGCCGAGTTCTACCTGGAGACCGTCGAGCGCGTGTTCCAGACCTACGACCTGCCGCGCGGCGTGCTCACCGTGGCCGGGCGCACCGTGAACCCCGCGGCCATCCGGCGCACCGCGCTGCTCACGGTGGAAGGCGAGCGCGACGACATCTGCGCGGTCGGCCAGACCGTGGCCGCACAAGACCTGTGCAGCAGCATCCGCCCGTACCTCAAGACGCACCACCTGCAGGCCGGCGTGGGGCACTACGGCGTGTTCAGCGGCAGCAAATGGAACACGCAGATCTACCCGCGCGTGCGCGAGACGATCCACGCGGCCGACGAACTGCACTGAGCGCAACCCGCGTTCAATCTGGCAGAGACCGCGGGGACTTTGGTTGCCCGAACACCCCCGGCTTCCTACAATCGACCCTATGAACGTCATGGTTTTCATCCCCGGTTTCGATCGCGCGGCGGCCTCTGCGGCCCCGGGCGACGCGCGCGTGCGCGCACCCGCGGCGATGACGGCGAGGTCGCAGCAGACCCTCGCACATCCCTGAGCCCGGCGGTCAGCCTCCTTTTCTCTTCAGCGCACATCGACCGTCGGGCACCCGCCCCGCGCGGTCGCGCGTCCTGGCTTTGATCCGCCCGGGCGACGCACCACTTCCCCCAGCGTCCGACCTTCCTCCCGCCTCCGGCCCCGTGCCGCGCGGAAGGACCTCGCCCGCTTCGCCGTCGTGTTTCGTCGTGAGGATTTCCCCGTGGTGGCTCTTGCCTGCTCCCCTTCCGTTCCTTTTTCGCCTTCGCCTGCCCTGCCGCCCTGGCCCGCCTGGCTGTCGTTCGACGCGCTGCGCCGCCGCCTACTGCGGCCGGCCGAGCTGCGCATCGACGTCGATCCGAAGAAGGGCCGCCCGAGCGAGCCGCTGACGCCCGTGTACGACCGCATGCGCGCCATGGGCGAGCGCGTGCAGGACCTGCCCGCGCTGCGCCTGGACGACCCCGACCTGCGCGCACGCTTTCGCGAGGCCGACGGCGAGACCTACGTGTACATCGAGGACGTGCGCCACCAGCGGCTGGTGGGCTACACCGTGTTCAACCGCCTGATCGAGCTCGACCGCCGCGCCGACCGCCACATCCGCGCACCGCATTCGCAGTACGACCCGGCCTACCAGCGGCGCGGCCTGGCCACGGCCGTGTACCGCTGGGCACTGGGCAGCGGCATGTGCCTGATGAGCGGCGCGCGCCAGTCGCCGGGCGCGCACGCGCTGTGGCTGCGCCTGGGGCGCGACTACACGACGGGTTTTGTCGACCTGCGCGAGAAGCGGCTGAGCTACCTCGGCGACGAAGTGGACGGCGACACGCTGTCGCAGCTGCACACGCGCATGTTCATGCTCGGCGAAGGCTGGACGCTGGAGCGTTTCAGTAGCGAAACGCGCATGGCGATGCTGGAGACTGCCTAGGCCTGCGGCAACCGCTCGCGCAAAAACCCGATGAGCTCCTGCGCCGCCACGTTGCGCATCGGCCCCGGCAGGTAGGCCAGCACCACGCGCCGCTCGATGCGCGGCGCCGACAGCGGCACCACGGCCAGCTCGGGGTCGCGCAGCGACGAGGTGTACAGCTGCGGCATCAGCCCCAGCGCCTGCCCGCTGCGCACCAGCGCGTAGAGCGTTTCGGAATAGCTCACGCGGTACGGCTGCGCGCCCTGCGCGAACTGCGCGCGCGCCGGGTCGCCCAGCGCCGGCATGCTGCCGCTTTCGAACAGCACGAGGCGCTCGCTGCCGATGGCCTCCCAGCGCGCCTCGCCCGCCGCCGCCAGCGCGTGGTCGCTGCGCACCACCAGCACCAGCGGGTCGCGGAACAGGTCGATGCACTCCAGGCCGCCCGGCGGCTCGGTGATCGCGGCCACGGCCATGTCGAGCTGGCCGCTGCGCAGCTCGGCCAGCAGCACCGTGGAGGGCGCGTCGCGCCAGGCCAGCTCCACCTCGCCGCGCTGCTGCAGGAAGCCGGCCGCCGCCGCCGCGACGCGCGCGCTGGTCGAGGGGATCACGCCCACGCGCACGTAGGCGCGGCCGCGCTGCACCGTGCTTTCGATGTCGCGCAGCGCCACCTCGAAGGTGTGGACCAGGAAGTCGGTGCGCGCCAGCACCTCGGCGCCGACGGGCGTGAGTTCGAGCCGGTGGGTGGAGCGGGTCAGCAGCTCGGCGCCGAGCAGCTTCTCCATCTGCTTGATCGCATTGCTCAGCGCGGGCTGCGTGATGGCGAGCCGGCGCGCCGCGCGGCCGAAGTGCCCTTCCTCGACCAGCACCGAGAAACACTGCAGCTGGCGCAGCGTGAGCGCACGCAGGGGCAAGGCGGCCATGGGCGTCCTGGTTATCGATTCAATGAATCAAATTATAGAAATTCAAAATTTTCCTTATGAGCACGCACTGCCTAGACTGCGCCGCATGACCCTTGCCGCGCCTGCGCCCGCCGCCGCTCCTTTCACACTCGAAGCGATGCTGCGCGCGATTCCGAAGGTGGAGCTGCACTGCCACCTCTTCGGCACCGTGCGCCACCACACCTTCCGCCAGCTCAACCAGCGCGCCGGCGCGCCGCTGGCCGATGCGGAAATCGACGGCTTCTACACGCGCGGCGAAAAGCCCGTGGGCGTGCTGCGCGTGCTGCGCGCGCTCGACGCCCAGCTGGTGCGCAGCGCCGACGACCTGTACCAGCTCACGCTCGAATACCTGCAGGACGCGGCCTCGCACCAGGTGCGCTACGCCGAGTTCTTCTGGAACCCGACCGGCACGGTGCACGGCTCGGGCATTGCCTACCCGCTGGCGCAGGGCGCCATCGTCCGCGCGATCCACGATGCGCAGCAGGCGTTCGGCATCACCGGCCGGCTCATTGCCGCCATCGACCGCGAGGCCAGCGCCGAAGCGGCCGTGGAGATGGTCGAGTGGGTCCAGGCCCACCGCTGCGACGAGGTGATCGGCATCGGCATCGACTACCGCGAGAACGACCGGCCGCCCGAGCTCTTCGCCCGCGCGTACGCCGATGCGAAGAAGGCCGGCCTGAAGACCACCGCGCACGCCGGCGAGTTCGGCATGCCCTGGACCAATGTGCGCACCGCGCTCGAGCTGCTGCAGGTCGACCGCATCGACCACGGCTACACGGTGGTCGACCAGCCCGACTTCGCGCGCCAGTGCGCCGAGCGCGGCGTGATCTTCACCGTGGTCCCGACCAACTCCTACTACCTGCGCACGCTGCCGCCCGAGCGCTGGGCACTGGACCACCCCATCCGCCGCATGCCCGGCCTGGGCCTGCGCATCCACCCGAACACCGACGACCCGACGCTGCACCAGGTCACGCCCACGGGCGCCTGGCTGATGATGGTGCGCGACTTCGGCTTCGGCCTGGACGACCTGCGCGGCTTCATGCACAACGGCCTGGACGGCGCGTGGATCGACGACACGCAGCGCCGCCAGTGGCGCGCCGAATGGAGCGCCGACTTCGACGCGCTGCGCGCCCGCCTGCCCTTCGAACCCACGCCTTCCGCCACACCCTTCCCCGGATGAACCCCGCCATGACCACAAACCGCCGCCTGATCCTTGCCGCTGCAGCGCTTTGCGCCGCCCTGCCCACGGGCGCCCTCGCCCAGCCCGCCTGGCCCGCCGCCAAGCCCCTCACGCTGATCGTGCCCTTCACGGCCGGCGGCAGCGTGGACGTCAACGCCCGCCTCGTGGCGCAGCGCCTGGGCGAGCGGCTCAAGCAGTCGGTCGTGATCGAGAACGTGAGTGGCGCGGGCGGCGCCATCGGCGTGGCCAAGGCCGTGAGCGCGGCACCCGACGGCTACACGCTGGTGGTCGGCCCCGACAGCGCCATCGCCATCGGCCGGCTGGTCAACCCCTCGGCCTTCCGCTTCGATCCGCTCAAAGACCTGGCACCCGTCGGCCTGCTCAACACCGCGCCGATGGTGCTGGTGGCGCGCCCCGGCCTGGACGTGCGCAGCTACGCCGACTTCGTGAAGCTCGCCAAGGCCCAGCCCGGCCACTACAACTACGCCACCTCGGGCGTGGGCACCGTGCTGCAGCTGGCGATGGAACTGCTCAAGGAGCGCAGCGGCATCTTCGTGACGCACGTGCCCTACCGCGGCGGCGCACAGATCGCCACCGACGTGATCGGCGACCAGGTCGACCTCGCGATGCTGGTGAGCACCAGCGCCATCCCGCACGTGAACGGCAAGCGCCTGAAGGCCCTGGGCATCACCGGCAGCCAGCGCCTACCGGCGCTCGCGCAGGTGCCCACCTTCAACGAGATGCCCGGCCTCAAGGGCTACGACATGGTGAGCTGGACCGGCATCTTCGCGCCCGCGAAAACGCCGCCGGCCGTGGTGGCGCGGCTCAACCAGGAACTGAATGCGGTGCTGCAGGAAGACGGCGTGCGCGCCAAGCTGGCGGAGCAAGGCGCATTGCCGGGCAGCGGAACGCCGGAGGCGTTCGGGAGGTTCGTGCAGTCGGAGTACGCACGCAACAAGAAGATCGTCGAAACCGCCAACATCAAAGAGTAGGCGGTCCGGCCGGCCGGGCTCAGCCGGCCTTTTCGTTGCTCTCGTCTTCCGGCCAGTCGCGGATGTAGGCCTTGAGCATCTTGTTCTCGAAGTTCTGCGCGTCGACCACGGCCTTGGCCACGTCGTAGAAGCTGATCACGCCCATGAGCATGCGCTTGTCCATCACGGGCATGTAGCGCGCGTGGCGCTCCAGCATGATGCGGCGGATTTCGTCGAGGTCGGTTTCGAGCGTGCAGGTGACGGGCGCGTCGTCCATGGCCTTGCGCACCAGCGTGGTCCCGACCTGGCCGCCGTTGTTGACGACCGCCACGATCACTTCACGGAAGGTGAGCATGCCGACCAGGTCGCCGTGCTCCATGACCACCAGCGAACCGATGTCCTTGTCCGCCATGGTCTTGGCGGCTTCCGCCAGCGGGTCGTCGGGCGTGGTGGTGAAGAGCGTGTTGCCCTTGACGCGAAGAATGTCGCTGACTTTCATGGTGGTGCTCCTCTCGGGGATTCGTCGTTCTCGGCGTCGTGCCGATTTGAATATAGCCCACAATCGACGCCGACCCGAACGCCCCTGTCGCCTGTGCAAGCATTGCCGGTGTCACGGGGCATTGCGAAGAGACAACAGAAAGGCCTTCATGCCCGGTTATTCCGACCCCGGTTTCGACACCCTCGCGCTGCACGCCGGCGCCGCCCCCGACCCCACCACCGGCGCGCGGGCCGTTCCCATCCACCTGACGACCTCCTTCGTCTTCGAATCCAGCGACCACGCCGCCGCGCTGTTCAACCTGGAACGCGCGGGCCACGTGTATTCGCGCATCAGCAACCCGACCAACGCGGTGCTGGAGCAGCGCGTGTCGGCGCTCGAAGGCGGCATCGGCGCCATCGCCACGGCCAGCGGCCAGGCCGCGCTGCACCTGTCGGTGGCCACGCTGATGGGCGCGGGCTCGCACATCGTCGCCAGCACGGCGCTGTACGGCGGCTCGCAGAACCTGCTGCACTACACGATGCGCCGCTTCGGCATCGAGACCACCTTCGTGAAGCCCGGCGACCTCGATGCCTGGCGCGCCGCGGTGCGCCCCGAGACCAAGCTCTTCTTCGGCGAAACCGTGGGCAACCCGGGCCTCGATGTGCTCGACATTCCCGCCGTGAGCGACATCGCCCACGAAGCCGGCGTGCCGCTGCTGGTCGACTCCACGCTCACCTCGCCCTACCTCATCAAGCCCTTCGACTGGGGCGCCGACCTGGTCTACCACTCGGCCACCAAGTTCCTGTCGGGCCACGGCACCGTGATCGGCGGCGTGGTGGTCGACGGCGGCAGCTTCGACTGGGAGAAGTCAGGCAAGTTCGCCGAGCTCACGCAGGCCTACGACGGCTTCCACAACATGGTGTTCAGCGAGGAAAGCACCGTCGGCGCCTTCCTGCTGCGCGCGCGCCGCGAAGGCCTGCGCGACTTCGGCGCCTCGATGAGCCCGCACACGGCGTGGCTCATCCTGCAGGGCATCGAGACGCTGCCGCTGCGCATGGAGCGCCACATCGACAACACGCAGAAGGTGGTCGAGTTCCTGGCCAGCCATCCGTTCGTGTCGCGCGTGGGACATCCGCTGATCGAGTCGCACCCGAGCCATGCGCTCGCGCAGAAGCTGCTGCGCCATGGCGCGCGCGGTGCCGGCGCGGTGTTCAGCTTCGACATCAAGGGCAGCCGCGCGCAGGGCAAGGCCTTCATCGAGGCGCTCAAGCTGTTCAGCCACCTGGCCAACGTGGGCGATTGCCGCAGCCTGGTGATCCACCCGGCCAGCACCACGCACTTCCGCATGACCGACGAGGCACTGGCGGGCGCGGGCATCTCGCAGGGCACCATTCGCCTGTCGATCGGCCTCGAGGACCCGGCCGACCTGATCGACGACCTCAAGCGCGCGCTGAAGGCCGCGGAAAAGGCAGGTGCCTGAGATGAACTACACCGTCAACGGCCACGACACCTACTGCTACACCGCCGGCAAGCCCTTCGATGCGGCCAAGCCGACGGTGGTGTTCATCCACGGCGTGCTCAACGACCACAGCGTGTGGATTTTGCAAAGCCGCTGGTTCGCCAACCACGGCTGGAACGTGCTGGCGGTCGACCTGCCGGGCCACTGCAAGAGCGCCGGCGCGCCGCCGGCCAGCGTGGAAGAGGCGGCGCAGTTCGTCATTGCGCTGCTCGACGCGGCGGGCGTGCACAAGGCCGCGCTGGTCGGCCACAGCTTCGGCTCGCTGATCGCGCTCGAAACCGCGGCACGCGCGCCCGAGCGCATCACGCAGCTGGCGATGGTCGGCACGGCCTACCCGATGGTGGTGTCGCCCGCGTTGCTCGAAAGCTCGGTGAGCGATCCGCAGCGCGCCATCGCGATGGTCAACACCTTCTCGCACTCGCTGCTGGCGCCGCCGCCTTCGTCGCTCGGCCCGGGCACGTGGCTGTACGGCAGCTCGCGCGCGCTGATGCGCCGCGTGCTCGCGAGCAACCGCGAGGCCAATGTGTTCCACATCGGCTTCAAGGCCTGCAACGACTACGCCAACGGCGAAGCCGCGATGGAGAAGGTGCAGTGCCCCGTGCTGTTCCTTTTGGGCGACGCCGACCAGATGACGCCGCCGCGCGCCACCAAGGCGCTGGTGGGCAAGGCGCGCAACGCCAAGGTGGTGACGGTGCATGCCGGCCACGCGCTGATGAGCGAGGCGCCGGACGAGGTGCTGTTCGCTCTGCGCGACTTCGTCGCGGGCTGAAAACTGCGAAGAGCGCCGGGCGGCCTAGCTGCCCAGCGCGTTGATGTCCGCCGGATCGAGCAGCACCTTGCGTGCGCCCCGGCGCGCCACCGCGAGCATCGCGCGGCCCACCTTCTCGGTGGTGGTCACGCGGTCGGGCCACCAGCGGTGGGCCAGCCCGAGCACGGGCTTGAGCACGACGATCGCGGCGTCGTACAGCGGCGTCTTCGAGCGCACGCCGTGCAGCGGCTGGATCATGCCGGGCCGGAACATGTAGGACGCGCGAAACGGCAGGCGCATCAGCGCGTTCTCGGTCGCGCCCTTCACACGCGCCCACATGCGTTCGCCGCGCTCGCTGCTGTCGGTGCCCGCGCCCGTCACGTAGGTGAAGGTCATGCCCGGGTTGAGCCGCGCCAGCACGGTGGCGGCTGCGATCGTCAGGTCGTAGGTGATGCGCTTGTACTCCGGCTCCTTCATGCCGACCGACGACACGCCCAGGCAGAAGAAGCAGGCATCGAAACCCGTCAGCTGCGACTCGATGGCGCGGTAGTCGTACATGTCTTTGTGCACCAGGTCCTGCAGCTTGGGATGCTGCTGCCCGGTGGCACTGCGTCCCACGGCCACCACGCGTTCCACGTCGGGCGCCAGCAGGCACTCGCGCAGCACGCCCTGCCCCACCATGCCGGTGGCGCCAAAGATCAGGATGTTCATGGGAAGGAAGCTCCGAAGCGGTCAGACCGCGAAGGCCGCGGGCTTTTTCTCGAGCACGGCCAGCAGCAGGTCGACGTCGAGGCTGGAAGGCTGCGGCGGCTGCAGCGCGCCGAGCAGGCGCGACAGCGTTTCGATGTGCGGCAGCAGCGGACCGAGAAAGCGCGTGCCGTCGGCGCCCGCTACCAGCAAGGTCGGGAAGGTCTCGACGTCGAAGGCGTCGGCGATCTCGGCGTGGTCCTCGATGTCGACCCAGGCGAAGCGGAACTGTGGGTGCGCCTTTGCCAGCTCAACCAGCAGCGGCCGGTAGTCGCGGCAGGTGCCGCACCATTCGGCGCACAGGCAGACGACCCACAGCGCGTTGGCATCGGCGGAAGAATCGACGGGGACGACGGGAACAGCGCTCAAGGTGGATACGGCGAAGGTGGGATGGCGAACCCGGGTGGTGCGTCCGCGGGGTCGTGGCTATTATCAACAAAGCCCCTGCGGGGCGCAGGAGACCCACGATGAACACCTCCACCCCTGCCGCGCCGGACGCGCCGGCCACGGTCGATCCGCGCCGCTTCACCAGCTTTGCCGAGTTCTATCCCTTCTACCTGACCGAGCACGCCAACGTCACCTGCCGGCGGCTGCATTTCGCGGGCTCGACGATCTCGCTGCTGTGCCTCGTGGCCCTGGTGGTCACGCTCAATCCGTGGTGGCTGCTGGCCGGGCTGGTGGCAGGCTACGGCTTCGCCTGGGTCGGGCACTTCGGCTTCGAGAAGAACAAGCCCGCCTCGTTCAAGCGCCCGCTGTACTCCTTCATGGGCGACTGGACGATGTACCGGGACATCTGGGCCGGCCGCGTCAAGATCTGACGGACCGAACGCCAGGGCACTCCTAGATCAATAGCACGTCACCCAGCCGCAGCGTACGCAGCGGGCCCTTCTGCCACAGGTCTTCCAGCGGCTCGGCGCGCGGCATGAGCAGCTCGCGCAGCAGCGGCTCGATGGGCGTCGACGGGTCGGCCAGCAGCACGTAGCGCGGGTCCTGGTTGGCGGGCTCCTCGGCCAGCGGCGCGATCCAGTCGAGCCGCACCAGCGTCTCGAGCACCGGCGCCAGTTGCAGCCCGTCGACCCGCATGCGCGTCAGCAGTTCGCTCGCGCCCATGCCCTTGGCCGACGTGGCCTGCGCGCGCGCCAGGTGCTGCAGCACTTCCATCGCGAGCTGCATCGGCCAGCCCGCCGCGCCGCCCCGACGCGCCACGCCCGTCAGCAAACTCGGCAGGTAGGCCGCGATGACGGCGCCCAGCAGCACGATCACCCAGGCCACGTAGATCCACACCAGCAGGATCGGGAAGGTGGCGAAGGCGCCGTACAGCACCGAGTAGGTCGGCACCAGGCTCAGGTAGTAGCCCAACACGCGCTTGGCGATCTCGATGGCGGCCGCCACGAAGAGGCCGCCGGCCCAGGCGTGCGACCAGCGCACCGTGGTGTTCGGCACGTAGTGGTACAGCCCGGCCATGCCGGCCGCGAGCAGCAGGAATTCCAGGGTGTCGAAAGCCAGCTTGACGATGCCTCCGCCCACCACGTCACGCGACGCGGCGAACACGTACGAGGTGGTCGACAGGCTCACCGCAAGAATCAGCGGCCCGAGCGTGATGGTGGCCCAGTAGATCAGCACCCGCTGCGCCAACGGCCGCGGCGTGCGCACGCGCCAGATGTTGTTGAGCGTCTTGTCGATGGTGAGGATCAGCGCGATGGCGGTGATCAGCAGCACCACCAGGCCCGCGATGCCCAGCCCGCTGGCCTTGCTCGCGAACTGGTTCAGGTAGCCCAGCACCTGGCGCGCGATGTTGTCGGGAATCAGGCTCTCGATCAGCCAGCGCTGCAGGCGGCCCTGCATGGTGGCGAACATCGGGAACACGGTGAAGAGCGCGAGCGCCACCGTGAAGAACGGCACCATCGCGATGGTGGTGGTGAAGGTCAGGCTGCTGGCCGTGAGGCCGAGGCGGTCTTCGCGGAAACGCTCGCCCAATACCGCTGCGGTGTTGCGCCAAGGAAAGCGCGAAAGATCCCTCCAAAGCTGCCGACGATTCATGCCCGGTATCATAGGAGTTGAACTCTCCCCCAGTCTCCGCGCACTTCGTGTCGCTGCGCCAACCCCCTCACCGGGGGCGATACCAGCGGCCCGGCAAAGCCGGTTCCGCGGTATCCCGCTCATGAATGCCAACCAGCCGCTTCCTCCCTCTTCCGTCCGCGTCACCCGATGGGCCGCCGTGGGCAGCCTCGTCGGCCTGATCGTGCTGGGCCTGGCCTGGGAGCTGTGGCTGGCGCCGCTGCGCCCGGGCGGCTCGCTGCTGGCGCTGAAGGTGCTGCCGCTGGTCATTCCGCTCGCGGGGCTCTACAAGAACCGCATGTACACCTACCGCTGGGTCAGCCTGATGATCTGGCTCTACTTCACCGAAGGCGTGGTGCGCGCCTGGAGCGACACCAACGGCGTGGGGCAGGTCCTCGCGCTCGTCGAGGTGCTGCTGTGCCTCGTGCTCTTCGCGGCCTGCGCGTGGCATGTGCGCCTTCGCCTGCGCCACGCCAAGGCCGCCGCTGCCGCTGCTGCCCGTCCCCTGGAGGCTTCCGCCCAATGACCACCTCTTCTTCCCTCCTCGACCAACTGCGCGCCATCGTCGGCGCCACGCACGTGCTGACCGAGGGCGACCTCGCGGCCTACGAGCAGGACTGGCGCAAGCGCGCGCGCGGCAAGTCGCTCGCCGTAGTGCGCCCGGCCAATGCACAGCAGGTGGCCGACGTGGTCAAGACCTGCGCCGCGGCCGGCACGGCCGTCATTCCGCAGGGCGGCAACACCGGCCTGGCGGTCGGCTCCATTCCCGACGACAGCGGCACGCAGGTGGTGCTGAGCCTGCAGCGACTGAACGCGATCCGCAACATCGACGCCGCCAACCTCACGATGACCGTCGAGGCCGGCTGCATCCTGCAGACGCTGCAAGAGACCGCCGAGAAGGCCGGCTACCTGTTCCCGCTGAGCCTCGCGGCCGAGGGCAGCTGCACCATCGGCGGCAACCTGGCGACCAACGCGGGCGGCACGCAGGTCGTGCGCTACGGCAACACGCGCGACCTGTGCCTGGGCCTGGAAGTGGTCACGCCGCAGGGCGAGATCTGGGAAGGCACGAGCGGCCTGCGCAAGGACAACACGGGCTACGACCTGCGCGACCTGATCGTCGGCAGCGAAGGCACGCTGGGCGTCATCACCGCCGCCACCATGAAGCTGTACCCGCTGCCCGCCGCGCAGCTCACGGCCTGGGCGGCCGTGCCTTCGCTCGACCACGCGGTCACGCTGCTGGGCCTGGCGCACAAGCACCTGGGCTCGGGCCTCACGGGCTTCGAGGTGATGGGCAAGTTCGCGCTGAGCCTGGTCGACAAGCACATGCCGCAGCTGCGCGTGCCCTTCATCGACGACGAGGCCGTGCCGTATTGCGTGCTGCTCGAGAACTCCGACAGCGAGTCCGAGGACCACGCCCGCGCACGCTTCGAGGCGCTGCTCGAAACCGCCTTCGAAGACGGCTGCGTGACCGACGCGGTGGTGGCCGAGAACCTCACGCAGGCGCACCAGCTCTGGCACATCCGCGAGAGCATTCCGCTCGCGCAGGCCGAGGAAGGGCTGAACATCAAGCACGACATCTCGATCCCCGTGTCGCGCATTCCCGCCTTCGTGGAAGCCACCGACGCACTGCTCAAACGCGAGATCGCCGGCGTGCGGCTCGTGAACTTCGGCCACCTGGGCGACGGCAACCTGCACTACAACGTGCAGGCGCCCGAGAACATCGACACCAAGGCCTTCCTGAAGAACGAGGAAGAGCGCATCAACACGCTGGTCTACGACGCGGTCGAGCAGTTCGGCGGCTCGTTCTCGGCCGAGCATGGCGTGGGCTCGTTCAAGGTCGACAAGCTCGAGAAACACAAGTCGCCGGTGGCGCTGGAGATGATGCGGGCGATCAAGCGCGGGCTCGATCCGAAGAACATCCTGAACCCGGGGCGCGTGATCCGCGTCTAGCCCGGAAAGTCCTCGCCGCGCAGCTCAATCGGCTGGCCGTGCGGCGTGCGCTCCGCCGCGTGGTCCCAGGCGTGGCGGTAGCGGGCCAGCTCGTCGCCGGAACTCGCGCCCTTGCGGGCCACGAGGCCTTCGAGCGCGGCGAGCCAGTGGCGGTAGTAGGTGTCGCCCGTGTCCGGGTCGCCCGCGGCCTGCGCGGCGCTGATCTGCGTGGCCAGCGCTTCCGCCCATTCGACCCAGCTGAACAGCCCGCGCTCGTGCAACGCCAGCGTCATCGCGAAAGCCTGCGCCTCCCACGGTTCCCTGAACACCGGCCCGTCGGCGTCGCGCGGCATGCCTGGGGCGAGTGCGAGCGGTGGCATGTCGTTCGCCTTCATGCCGCGGGCTCCAGGTAGCTTTCCCACGCGTCGACCGACACGGCCAGGTTCTGGCGCGGCGCGGCGTCGCCCCACAGTTCGGCTTCATCGAAGACCACGGTGTAGAGCCATTGCGGCTGCTCGCCCAGGCCCTGCGCATTCGCATCGGCGAACACGTGCGCGCCGTGGATGTGCTCGATCGTGCCGCGCTTGCCCTGCACATAGGCCGGCAGGCGCGTGTGGTGGTCGACGCGCCCGAGGTGCATGCGCACGGCCTGCCCGACCGCAAAGCGCGCGGGCGCCGATGCGGGGCGCTCGGTGCCGGAGCCCTTGGCGAGCACGGCGGGCACGTTCGCGGCCTGCAGCACGCGGGCGACCGGTGCGGCCGGATGGTGCATCTGCCCGGATTCGATCTCGTCCGCGAAGACCTGGCCGCGTTGCAGCATCAGCTGCTCCAGCGCGCCGAGCCAGATCTGGTAGTAGCTCAGGTCGCGGTAGTCGGGCAGCGTCTCGCGCGCGGCGCGGCTGGTGTCGATGTTCCAGGAGCCGGTGGCGCCCATGGCCAGCGTGAGCGCCAGCGCGCGCGGCTCCCAGGCGCCATGGAACAGCTCGCCCTCGGGTTCGGGCGTGACGGGGCCGAAGCCGGGTTGTCCGCCGAGGTCGGCATGCGTCGTGTAGGTCATGTCGTGCTCCTTGCCGAAGGCGCCTCAACCACGCGCGTGCCGATCATCGAATCGCGCGAGACCAGCGCGGCGAGTTCGTCTTCGCTCCAGCCCTCGGTGCCCGCCGGGCGCTGCGGGATCACGAGGTAGCGCACCTCGGCGGTCGAGTCCCAGACGCGGATGCGCGTGGTCTCGGCCAAGGTGGTGCCGAAATCGGCCAGCACGCCGCGCGGATCTTTCACGGCGCGCGAGCGGTAGGGCGCGCTCTTGTACCAGGTGGGCGGCAGGCCGAGCACGGGCCAGGGGTAGCAGCTGCACAGGGTGCAGACGACCATGTGGTGCTGGTCGTCGGTGTTGGCCACGGCCACCATGTGCTCGCCCTGGCGGCCCGTATAGCCCAGCGAGGCGATGGCCGCCGTGGCATCGGCCATCAGCCAGTCATGGAACGTCTGGTCGACCCAGGCCCGCGCCACCACCCGTGCGCCGTTGCGCGGGCCGATGCGGGTCTGGTAGGTGTCGATCAGCGCATCGAGCGCGGCGGGGTCGATGTAGCCTTTTTGCGTGAGCACGCTTTCGAGGGCGCGCACGCGCAGGTCCATCTCGCCGAGTTCGCTGTGGTCGTGGGAATGGTCGTGGGAGTGGTCATGGCCGGTCATCGGCCGATGCTAGCGCCGCCCCGTAAAATTCCCAACATGACCCTCCCTGCCCGCCCCGTCCGCTCCCAGTACGAAGATTTCATGCGCCACGTCGACACGCACGGCGTGTTCAAGAGCGACCGCACGGGCACCGGCACCAAGAGCGTGTTCGGCCACCAGATGCGCTTCGACCTGAACGAGGGCTTTCCGCTGGTGACCACGAAGAAGGTGCACCTGAAGTCCATCATCCAGGAACTGCTGTGGTTCCTGACCGGCTCCAGCAACAACAACTGGCTCAAGGAACGCGGCGTCACCATCTGGGACGAATGGGCGCGCGAAGACGGCGACCTGGGCCCGGTGTACGGCGTGCAGTGGCGCAGCTGGCCCACGCCCGACGGCGGCCACATCGACCAGATTTCCGACGTCATCAAGACGCTGAAGACCAACCCCGACTCGCGCCGCATCATCGTGAGCGCCTGGAACGTGGCCGAGCTGTCGAAGATGGCGCTCATGCCCTGCCACGCCTTCTTCCAGTTCTACGTGGCACCGCCGCAGGCCGAGGGCGAACGCGGCAAGCTCAGCTGCCAGCTCTACCAGCGCAGCGCCGACATCTTCCTGGGCGTGCCCTTCAACATCGCCAGCTACGCGCTGCTCACGCACATGGTGGCGCAGCAGTGCGACCTCGATGTGGGCGACTTCATCTGGACCGGCGGCGACTGCCACATCTACAGCAACCACGCCGAACAGGTGAAGCTGCAGCTCAGTCGCACGCCCTTCCCTTACCCCACGCTGAACATCAAGCGCAAGCCCGACTCGATCTTCGACTACCAGTACGAAGACTTCGAAGTGCTCGATTACAAGCACGGCGATCCGATCAAGGCGCCGGTGGCGGTGTGAACGCGATGAGCGCCACCACGCCCCGCATCAACCTGATCTTCGCGCGCGCCGCCAATGGCGTGATCGGCGTGAACAACACCATCCCCTGGCACCTGCCCGAGGACATGGCGCACTTCAAGCAGCAGACCGCGGGCGCGCCCGTGGTGATGGGCCGCAAGACCTGGGACTCGTTGCCCCCGCGCTTTCGTCCGCTGCCGGGCCGCCGGAACATCGTGGTCACGCGACAAACCGACTGGCAAGCCGACGGCGCGCAAGCGGTCGGCAGCCTGCCCGATGCGCTGTCGCTGTGCACGCCGTCGGACTCACCCGAAGTCTGGGTGATCGGCGGCGCACAGATCTATGCCGAAGCCGAGCCGCTGGCCCAGCGCGCCGTGGTCACCGAGATCGCGCGCGACTACGAAGGCGACGCGCACGCCCCCGTGCTCGACGCCGCCGTGTGGCGCGAGACGCAGCGCGAGTCGCACGTCTCGGCCAAGGACGGCCTGCCCTTCAGCTTCGTGACCTACGAACGCGTCACTGCATGACGATCAAGCACCGCGCGCCCGGTACCTCGCCACAACTGTCGCGTCGCACCGTGCTGGCCGGTGCCGCCCTGCTCGCCGGCCTCGCGCCGCTGCAGGCCCTGCAGGCCGCGGGGCCGCTGGAGTCGGACGAAGAGGCGCTGTTCATGCCCGGCACCGCGCGCCCCACGGCCGACGGCCGGCTCGAGGTCGACGTGCATGCCTGGGTGTTCGAGCGCGAGCACCGCTGGGGCCTGGACGCCGCGCTCGCGCGCTACCTTGGCATGAACCTGAAGAAGCTCACGCCGGCCGCGCGGCTGCGCTTCAGCCAGCGCACCGCGCTGTTCCATGCCGAGTCGGAAGAAGACAAGGTGATCGACGTCGTGTTCGACGGCTCGGTCACGCGCCTCACGATGCCGCCCACGGGCGCCGACGGCCGCAGCAACCTGCGCGCGGTCATCGAGGCCTCGCACATCCCGGCGTCGCAGGAGTGGCTGCCCTTCCATGGCGTGACCGGTCCGGGCGAGCTGCTGCCGCGCTTTCGCGGCCGTGCGCAGATCGTGCCGGCGCAGGGCGTGTCGGTCATCTCGGACATCGACGACACCATCAAGCGCACGCAGGTGCGCGACCGGCGCGAGATGCTGCTGAACACCTTCGCGCGCCGCTTCGAGGCCGCGCCGGGCATGGCGGCGCACTACCGCGCGCTGGCGCAGGCGCCCGGCACGCGCTTTCACTACCTCTCGGGCAGCCCGATCCAGCTGTACCCCGCGCTCACCGATTTCATTCGCGACGCCGACTTTCCCGCGGGCAGCATGCACCTGCGCGAGAGCACGACCTGGCGCACGCTGATCCCCAGCGCCGAAGACTCGCGCGCGCACAAGCTCGGCGTGATCGAGCGGCTGCTGGCCGAATTTCCGCAGCGCCGCTTCCTGCTCGTGGGCGATTCGGGCGAGGCCGACCCCGAGATCTATGCGCAGGTGTTCCGCGCGCATCCGCAGCGCATCGACGGCATCGTGATCCGCGACGTGACCGACGAGAACCGGCTGTCCGATCGCTACCGCGCCACCTTCGAAGGCATCGAGCCCGTGGTCTGGCACCTGCTGCGGCCCGACACCACCGCCTGGCCCATTCAACCGGCCAATCGATAGCGGCGGGTCACGCCGCGCGCGCGTCCAGCCAGCGCCGGTAGCGCTTCGTCAGCCGCTTCGTGCGCAGCTGGTCGAGCACCAGGGTCAGGAACGGCGAGTGCGCGGGCGCGCTGTTGCGGCCCGGACGCAGCGTGCGCAGCCGGCGCTTCACCAGCGCCATGCGCGCCAGCGCGGCCATGACCTGGTCCTTCCAGTCGACCTGCGGGCTCTGCGCCGCCGCGTCTTCGCCCGCGCGCCAGCGTGCGGGCAGGTCGGGCGCCACGGCCAGCGCGGTGGCCATGCCCACCACGGCGACGCCTTCTCCCAGCACCCGTTCGGCGACGGCGCGGCGCACGATGCCGCCCGTGGTCATGACCGGCATGCGCGCCTCGGCGGCCAGCTCCCGGGCGAACTCCAGGAAGTAGGCCTCGCGCGCCAGCGTGCGGCCGTCGGCGGTGCGGCCCTGCATCGCCGGGCTCTCGTAGCTGCCGCCCGACAGTTCGACCAGGTCCACGGCCTCGTCGTTGAGCCAGCGGATGACCTGCTTGGCATCGTTCTCCGAGAAGCCGCCGCGCTGGAAGTCGGCGGAGTTGAGCTTCACGGCCACGGCGAAGCCGCGCGCCACGCGGGCCCGCACGGCACGCACCACGTCGAGCAGGAAGCGCGCGCGGTTCTCCAGGCTGCCGCCCCAGGCATCGGTGCGCTGGTTGGTCAGCGGCGACAAGAACTGCGAGAGCAGGTAGCCGTGCGCCGCATGCACCTGCACGCCGGTGAAGCCCGCGCGCTCGGCGGCCTGCGCCGTGGCGGCGAAGCGGTCGACGGTCTCGGCGATCTCCGCCTCGCTCATCGCCTTGGGTTGCACGAAAAGCTTGCTGTGCTTGCCCAGATCGAGCGCCACCGACGACGGCGCCCAGGCCGTGCCGCCCATGCTGATCTGCACCTGCCGGCCCGGATGGTTGATCTGCATCCACACCTGCGCGCCGCCGCTGCGCGCGGCCGTGGCCCATTCGGTGAAGCGCTCGAGCGGCGTGCCGGCTTCGAGCACGACGCCGCCCGGGCCGGTGAGCGCGCGGCCGTCGATCATCACGTTGCCCGTGAGGATCAGGCCCGCCCCGCCCTGCGCCCAGACGCGGTACAGGTCGTGCAGCGCCGCGCCCGGCAACTGCCCGGCATCGGCCATGTTTTCCTCCATGGCGGCCTTGGCCAGGCGGTTGGGCAGGACGCTCCCGTTGGGCAGGGTCAACGGCAGGAAAAGCGGCGAGGAGTTCACGATGAGGACCGGGTGGTGGAGTGGAAAAACCCGATGCTAAGATTCAAGCCAACTTGAAGGTCAAGCGATATGAAGATCGGTGAACTGGCAGACAAGACCGGCATGGCGCCCTCGGCCATCCGCTTCTACGAGCAAAGCGGCCTGCTGCCCGCGCCCGAGCGCGGCGCCAATGGGTACCGCGTCTACACCGAGGCCGCGCTCAAGCGGCTGCAGCTGATCCAGATCGCGCAGAACCTCGGCTTCTCGCTGGACAGCCTGCGCAGCGCCTTCGCAGGCTGCGAGGTCTTTTCGGCCGACGACCTGCTCGAACGGCTCGACGGCCGCGTGCGCGAAATCGACCAGCTCATGGCCGGCCTGCGCGCGCAGCGGCGCGACCTGACCGACCTGCGCACCACCTTGCGCCAGACCTGGGCCGCTGGCGAATGCATGGACCCCGCCACGCTGGCCGAAAGCATGGCTACGACCAGAAACAAAGTGGCACGTCCCTCGCGCCCGCAGAAAGAACTGGAAACTTCGGTACACGCCTCGAAAGGCATGCGCGGCGCAGGGTTTAGACAGCGCTAATTGTTTGTGCGCACAATGTCCGAACCGCCCTCCCCTCAACACAAGGAGACGACCCATGTCCATGGAATTTCTTCGGACCCTCGCCGAGCAGAAATTGCCATACGTCCTCCACACGCCCGCAGACATCGACTGGCTGCGCGTGCTGCGTGCCGCCGACCTCGTGACTGCCTTCATTCCGCCGTCGGAGCACGCGCCCGACGAGCGCGCGATCCATCAGCTGGCCCAGGTGGAATCGATCACCGCGAAGGGCCGCCTGGCCCTGAACAAGGCGACCTCTTCGTTCATCGAACTCTGACGAACCCGAATCGTCAGACCACGCCCTGCGCCAGCATCGCATCGGCCACGCGCACGAAGCCGGCGATGTTCGCGCCATCCACGTAGCTCACGCTGCCGTCGGCGCGCGAACCGTAGTGCAGGCACGACTCGTGGATGCCCTGCATGATCTGCAGCAGGCGCGCATCGACCTCGTCGCGCGTCCATGACAGCCGGGCCGCGTTCTGGCTCATCTCCAGGCCCGACGTGGCCACGCCGCCCGCGTTGCTGGCCTTGCCCGGCGCGTACAGCACGCCGTGGCCTTCGAGCACCTTCACGGCCTCGATGGTCGAGGGCATGTTGGCGCCTTCGGCCACGCACACCACGCCGTTCTTCACCAGCGTGCGCGCGTCTTCCTCGTTGAGCTCGTTCTGCGTGGCGCTGGGCAGTGCCACGTCGACCGGCACGTGCCACGGCGTGGCGCCGGCCACGAAGCGGGTGCCGGTGCGCTCGGCGTAGTCGCTCACGCGGCCGTAGAGGTGGTTCTTCACGTCCATCAGCACGGCCAGCTTCTCGGGCGTGAAGCCTTCCTCGTCGACCACGGTGCCGCTCGAGTCGGACACGGTGACCACCTTGGCGCCCAGCGCCATGGCCTTCTCGATGGTGTACTGCGCCACGTTGCCCGCGCCCGAGACGCTCACGCGCAGGCCGTCGAAGCTGCGGCCCTTGCGCTTGAGCATTTCCTGCGCGAAGTAGACGTTGCCGTAGCCGGTGGCCTCGGGGCGGATGAGCGAGCCGCCGAAGCTCAGGCCCTTGCCGGTGAACACGCAGTCGGCGCGGTTGGTGAGCTTCTTGACCATGCCGGCCATGAAGCCGACCTCGCGCCCGCCCACGCCCACGTCGCCGGCCGGCACGTCGGTGTCGGAGCCCACGTGGCGGAACAGCTCGGTCACCAGGGCCTGGCAGAAGCGCATCACCTCGCCCTGGCTCTTGCCCTTGGGATCGAAGTCGGCACCGCCCTTGCCGCCGCCCATGGGCAGCGTGGTCAGCGCGTTCTTGAAGGTCTGCTCGAAGGCCAGGAACTTGAGGATCGACAGGTTCACCGAGGGATGGAAACGCATGCCGCCCTTGTAGGGGCCGATGGCCAGGCTGTGCTGGATGCGGAAACCGCGGTTGACCTGCACCTCGCCGTGGTCGTCCACCCAGGACACGCGGAACATGATCACGCGCTCGGGCTCCACCAGCCGCTCCAGCAGGCTGTGGCTCGTGTACTTGGGGTGCTTCTCGATGTAGGGCCACAGGCTCTCCATCACTTCGGTCACGGCCTGCAGGTACTCGGGCTGTCCGGGGTTGCGTTGTGCGACGTGTGCGAGGAACCCCCCGACGGATGCGTGCTTCATTCCAATCAATCCTCTGTTTTCCAAAACGGTGCATAACCTTATGCGAATCCTGCATCTTGCCGGATCGGAGAACCAGATTGAGGCGCAAAGCCCTAACAAGGTGCGTTGTTTGGGGCGCGTAGCGTGGTGAGGCCCCAACTTGGAACATCGTCGGGGGCGCACCGGCGCCCGGGAAAAACCGTCAAAATCCCGCCCCGCGCCCTCCCGCACAGCCCGTCTCGGAATTCAAAGATGCAGATCAGCTACCGCTTCCAGTTCTCGCAGGCGCATGTGCTCACCGGCTTCCTGCGCAACCTGCAGCAGGTCTGGTGGGTCCGGTTCAAGTGGCCCTTGGCGCTGCTGTTCGCCCTGGCCCTGGCCATATGCGTCTACGAAGGGTTTCCCGTCCTGGCGGTCGTTTTCGCGGTCGGCATCGCGCTGCTGCTGAGCGCGCCGGCCATCGCCCGGCTGGCCCTCCATCGCTTCAGGAAGAGCCCCTTCTACAACGACGAGATCGACTTCTCGCTGTCGGAGAGCGGCTCCCACGCACGGGGCCGCCACAGCGAGGTGCGCCACGGCTGGGAGGCCTACACCAAGGCCCGCCGCTTCAAGGACGGCCTGCTGCTGTGCCACGGCCCGGACGCCTTCCACTGGTTGCCCGATGCGGCCGCGGCCGATCCGGCGGCCATTGCAGCGGCGCAGCAGCTCGCACGCGCGCGCATCCGGGACTACCGCGAGCTCTGACCGGGAACCGGGGACGATGAAGGCAAGGCGCCCCGGATCAACGGCACGCCCGCCTGCTACTTGCGCGCCTTCTCGATCTCCGCCATCAGCTCCTTGACGGTGGCCTCGCCGACCGAGGCCGTGTACTTGTCGATCACCGGCTTCACCTTGGCGCGCAGCTTCGCCATTTCTTCAGGCGGCAATTCGGAGACCGTCATGCCAGCCTTCTTGAGTGCGTCGAGCGCGCTGTCGGCGGCGCCGCGCGAGGCCTGGCGCTGGAACGTGGTCGCCTCCGCGGCGGCCTCGTTGACGATCTTCTTTTCGTCGGCACTCATGCCGTCCCAGGTCTTGCGGCTGATCAGCAGCGCCTGCGGGTTGTAGATGTGGCGAGTCTGGGTGATGTACTTCTGCACTTCCGCGAACTTGGACGACAGGATGGTCGTGTTCGGGTTCTCCTGGCCGTCGACCGCCTTCTGGTCGAGCGCGGGGTACAGCTCGGGGAACGGCAGCGGCGTGGCGTTGGCGCCCAGTGCGCTGAACATGTCGATGTAGATCGGCGACTGGATCACGCGGATCTTCAGGCCCGCGATGTCGTCGGCCTTGACGATCGGGCGCTTGCTGTTCGTCAGGTTGCGAAAGCCCAGGTCCCAGTAGCCCAGGCCGTGCAGCGCCTTGTCCTCCAGCTTGGCCATCAGCTTCTGGCCGAAGGGGCCGTCGGTGACGACGTCGGCTTCCTTGCCGCTGTTGAAGAGGAACGGGAAGTCGTAGGCCGCGAACTCCTTCACCTGCGCCGACAGGATGCCGGCGTTGAGCACGGTCATCTCCACGGTGCCGCCCTGCAGCGCCGACACCGTCTGCAGGTCGCCGCCCAGCGTGCCGCCGGGGAACAGCTTCACGGTGATCTTGCCGCCCGACTTCGCGGCCACGAGGTCGGCGAACTTCTGCGCGCCCTGCGCCTGCGGATGGCCGGCCTGGTTCTGGAACGCGAACTTGATGGTGCGCTCCTTGAGCTGCGCGAACGCACCAGGGGCCGCGAACGCGAGGGCCGCCGCCACGGCGGCCATCAATAGAGTGCGCTTCGAATGCTTCGTCTTCATGGTGATGTCTCCTTCTCTTTTTGGGGGTGGTGAAACCGGCAGGGCCTACGCCCTCTTCTTGAACAACGCCGAGGCCCCGCTGGCGCGCGCCACCTCTTCGGCGGCCTGGCACAGCGCCGGTCCCAGCGCCTCCATCCGCTGCGGCGTGAGCCGCACCGACGGGCCCGCGATGGTGACGACCCCGATCGCCGTGCCGTCGGCGCCGAACACGGGCGCGGCCATGGCGGTCATCGCGGGGGCGAACACCTCGTTGATCATGCTGAAGCCGCGCTGGCGCGCCGCCTTCACGAAAGCCATCACGGCCTTGAGCGACGTGGGGGCCTTGGGACCGTAGTCCTCGGGCTTGCCCAGCCCCTTCTTGGCGACGAGCGCCATCGCGTCGTCTTCGCCCATGGTCGACAACCACGCATGCCCGGCGGCGCTGCACGAGAGCGCCACCGACAGGCCCATGTCGGGGTCGTAGCGCAAGCCATGCGTGGCGCCTTGGGCCTTCGCGACAAAGGTCAGGTCTTCGCCGTCGACCACCGCCAGGCGCACGAGCTCGCCCGAGGTCGAGGCCAGCTGGTCGAGCAGCGGCTGCGCGATGTCGACGATGCCCGATCGGCTGAGGAACGACAGGCTGATCGAGACCAGCTTGATGGTCAGCACGTAGTGGCCGTCGCGCGCCTCCTGCCGCACGTAGCCGCAGCGGATGAGCTCCGCGAGCAATCGGTGCGATGCACTCAATGGAATCTGCAATTCGCTGGCCAACGCCGACAGCGCGCACCCCTCGGGATGCTCCGCCAGATGTTCCAGCACCTTGAAGCTGCGTTCCAGTATTCCGCTCATTTCGTCCTCCAGATGTCGTCTCGTCAACGCGGGCGATGCGGCCCGCCACTCAGGGTCCGCCAGCGTAGCAGAACTCGGGGAAGGGATTTCCATTATGGAAATTCTTTCCAACAAAAATACGATCGCCTCCGTCCGGCATTTTTTCCTTCCCCCTTTCTTCCTTCCCGCCTGAGGACCCTTCGTGAAACTTCTTCGTATGCTTGCCGTGGCCGGCCTGTGCGCCGGCCTCACCGCCCCGTCGTGGGCGCAGCAGGAGCGCGTGATCCGCTTCGGCCACCTGAACAACGCCGACCACCCCGTGAGCTTCGGCGTCAAGCGCTTTGCCGAACTCCTGTCGGCCAAGAGCGGCGGCAAGATGAAGGTCCAGGAGTTCCCCGCCTCGCAACTGGGCAACGAGATGCAGCAGCAGTCGGCCCTGCAGGGCGGCGTGCAGCAGATGTCGGCGCCGGCCACCACGTCGCTGGCCGGCATCGTCAAGGAGTTCGGCCTCGTCGACTTCCCCTTCTCGGTGAACAACTTCGCGCAGGCCGATGCACTGCTCGACGGCCCGTTGGGCCAGGCGCTGATCGCCAAGCTCCCCGAGAAGGGCCTTGTCGCCCTGGGCTACTGGGACCTCGGGTTTCGCAACGTCACGAACAGCAAGCGTCCGATCACCAAGCCTGAAGACCTTGAAGGTCTGAAGATCCGCGTGATCCCCAACCCCGTGTTCCTCGAGACCTTCAAGGCCTTCAAGGCCAACCCCGTGCC
>NZ_JBWKYF010000032.1:0-73235 GCF_059423605.1 Variovorax sp. GW460-12-1-14-LB1 | reverse complement strand
GGGCGCTGCTGGCTGCGGCGGGCTTGGGGGCCGCTTCGTTGTCGGAGGCTTTGGAGCCGCCGGGGGTGAGCAATTGGGGCAAGGTGGCGCGCTGGGCGGCCGCCGGATCGGTCGGCAGATAGAGCGCGCCGCGCTGTCCGCACGCCGCAAGGCCCGCCGCGCTGGCGGCAAGGCAGACCATGAGCGCGGTGCGGGCGCGAGCGCTCACTAGAATTTGGCGAACATTCAACATGCTGAAATTGTAATGACCGACACCGAGTACATGGACCGCGCCGAGGCGGCGCTTGCTGCCATCGAGCAGGGCTGCGACCGCATCAACGACGCGACCGACGCCGACATCGACAACCAGCGGGTCGGCGGGATGATCACGATGTCGTTTCGCAACGGCAGCCAGCTGATCGTGAACCTGCAGAAGCCGCTGCAGGAAATCTGGCTGGCGGCACGCTCCGGCGGCTACCACTACCGGCACGACGGCCGGGTGTGGGTGGACACCAAGACCGGGGAAGAATTCTTCGGCAACCTGTCGCGTGAAGCGACCCTGCAAGCGGGGCAGCCGCTGGTGTTCGCGGCGGCCTGAGCCGCCGCGCTCCGTCTTTCTTGATCAGTTCCTGAACAGGTCGAGGATGCGGTTGCGCTCCTCGGGCGGTGCAGGCGCGCTGATCGCCGGGCCACTCAGGGCTTCGGCCGGTGCCACCGGCGCGGAAGATTCCACGCCCAGGCTCGACACGCCGCGGCCCGGCGCGTAGTCGTCGTAGTACCACTCGCCGCCGACGCTCACGATGCCCGAAGGCGGCGTGGTCGACAGGTCGGTCACGGGCACGCCCTTGAGGGCGGTTTCCATGTAGTTGATCCAGATCGGCAGGCTCAGGCCGCCGCCGGTTTCGCGGTCGCCCAGGTTGCGCGGCGTGTCGTAGCCGATCCACGAGATCGCCGTCATGGTGGGCTGGAAGCCCGCGAACCAGGCGTCGAGCGAGTCGTTGGTGGTGCCGGTCTTGCCGTAGAGGTCGGGGCGCTTGAGCATCGCCTGCGCCTTCGCGGCCGTGCCGGCGCGCGTGATGGACTGCAGCAGCGTGTCCATGATGAAGGCGTTGCGCTGCGGGATGGCGCGCGACGCTTCGTTGAGCAGTGGCGGCTGGACGTCGACCAGCACGCGGTCCTTGTGGTCGGTGACGCGGGTCACGAGGTACGGATTCACGCGGTAGCCGCCGTTGGCGAACACCGAATAGCCCACCGCCATCTGCATCGGCGTGACGGCACCGGCACCGAGCGCCATCGGGAGGTAGGCGGGGTGCTTGTCCTTGTCGAAGCCGAAGTTGGTGATCCAGTCTTGCGCGTAGCGCGTGCCGATGGATTGCAGGATGCGGATCGACACGAGGTTGCGCGACTTCATCAGCGCCGTGCGCATCGACATCGGACCGTCGAAGCCGCCGCCGTAGTTCTTGGGCTCCCAGGGCTGGCCGCCGGTGGTGCCGGCGTCGAAGAACAGCGGGCCGTCGTTGATGACCGTGGCGGGGGTGAAGCCCTTTTCGAGCGCGGCCGAATAGATGAAGGGCTTGAAGCTCGAGCCCGGCTGGCGCCACGCCTGCGTGACGTGGTTGAACTTGTTCTTGCCGAAGTCGAAGCCGCCGACCAGTGCCTTGATGGCGCCGTCGCGCGGGTCCATGGCCACGAACGCGCCTTCCACCTCGGGCAGCTGGGTGATTTCCCAGGTGCTCTTGGGCGTCTTCGCGACGCGGATCACGGCGCCGCGGCGGATCTTGATGTTGGGCGGTGCCTTGTCCGACAGACCGGACTGCGCGGGCTTGAGGCCGTCGCCCGTGATCTGCACGGCGTCGCCGTTGGCGCGGATGGCCTGGATTTCCTTGGGCGTGGCCTTGAGCACCACGGCCGCCATGACGTCGCCGTTGTCGGGGTGGTCGTTCAGCACGTCGTCCACCGCTTCGTCGAGCTCCTTGGGATCGTTCGGCAGGTCGATGAACTTCTCGGGGCCGCGATACACCTGACGGCGCTCGTAATCCATGATGCCCTTGCGCAGCGCCTTGTAGGCCGCGGCCTGGTCGGCGGCGACCAGCGAGGTGTAGACCTTGAGGCCGCGCGTGTAGGTGCTGTCGCCGTACTGGGCGTACATCAGCTGGCGCACGGTTTCGGCCACGTACTCGGCGTGCAGGCGGTTCGGGTCGGCGGCGTCGCGCAGGTGCAGCTCTTCCTTCTTGGCCTCGGCCGCCTGCTCGGCGGTGATGAAGCCGGCCTCCTGCATGCGGTCGATCACGTAGAACTGGCGCCCACGCGCGCGCTGCGGGTTGTTGACCGGGTTGTTCGCGCCGGGCGCCTTCGGCAGGCCGGCGAGCATGGCGGCCTGGGCGATCGTCATCTCGGACAGCGGCTTGCCGAAGTAGGCTTCGGAAGCGGCCGCGAAACCGTAGGCGCGGTTGCCCAAGTAGATCTGGTTCAGGTAGATCTCGAAGATCTGGTCCTTCGTGAGCAGGTGCTCCAGCTTGAAGGTCAGCAGCACCTCGTAGATCTTGCGGGTCAGCGTCTTCTCGGAGCTCAGGTAGACGTTGCGGGCCACCTGCATCGTGATGGTGGAAGCGCCCTGGCTCTTCACGCGGTTCAGGTTGGCGAGGCCGGCGCGCACCAGCCCCTTGTAGTCGACGCCGCCGTGGTCATAGAAGCGCGCGTCTTCGGCGGCCAGGACGGCGTCCTTCACGACCTTGGGGATCGCGGCGATGGGGGTGAGGTTGCGTCGCTCTTCCCCGAACTCGCCGATCTGCGTGCCTTCGGCGGAGAACACGCGCAGCGGCAGCTTGGGTCGGTAGTCGGAGAGTTCCGAGATGTCCGGCAGGTTGGGATAGGCCACTGCCAGGGCCACGGCCACCACGCACAGGATGGAAAGCAGGCCCGCCGCAGCGATGCCCGCCCCCCAGAACACGAAACGCAACAGCCATTTCAGCCAGAAGGGGCGTTCGGGTGGAGGAGTCTTGGCGCGCCCTTTCGGGCTGGAAGTTTCTTGCATGGGGGCCCGGAGAGTCACCGGACATTATAAAAAGCCGCCCCCCCGGCGCCTCCGGATCTTTGTTACCTCGCGCATTCCCTCTCCAGGGGCTAAGCAGAAAGTTACAGAATGCGGCTTTGACGTCACGTTTTGACAACGGTTGTCGGTTCCGGGCTTTCTGCACGCTTGGTGGGCGCTGTGCCTGCTGCTAGCATGCAACCGAACGCATATTTTTCCATTGGTTACAAATAACAGGGGGAGAGGGACCTAACTTGGCTGCTCTTGGATCATTGTTTCGTCGTCAGAACGCCCCCCTGCTGGGACTGGACGTCAGTTCGTCCAGCGTGAAGCTGGTGGAGCTCGGCCGTGAGGCCAGCGGCAAGCTGGTTCTGGAGCGCTGCGCCATCGAACCGCTCGAACGCGGCTGGATCACCGACGGCAACGTCGAGAAATTCGACGAAGTCGCCGAAGCCGTGCGCCGCGTCGTGCGCAAGAGCGGCACCAAGACCCGCAACGTGGCGCTGGCGCTGCCGCCCTCGGCGGTCATCACCAAGAAGATCATTCTCCCGGGCGGGATGAGCGAGCAGGAGCTCGAGATCCAGGTCGAATCCGAAGCCAACCAGTACATCCCGTTCTCGCTCGATGAAGTGAGCCTCGACTTCTGCGTGACGGGACCGAGCACGACCTCCGTCGGCGACGTGGAAGTGCTGATCGCCGCCTCTCGCAAGGAGAAGGTGCAGGACCGCGAGGGCCTGGCGGAAGCCGCGGGCCTGAAGGCCATGATCCTCGACGTCGAGTCGTATGCCTCGCGCCTCGCAACCGCACGCCTGATCGAGCAGCTGCCGGGCAAGGGCGTGGACGCCATCGTGGCGCTGTTCGAAGTCGGTGCCTTCACGACCAGCATGCAAGTGCTGCGCAACCAGGAAGTGCTGTACGACCGCGACCAGGCCTTCGGCGGCGCTCAATTGAGCCAGCTGATCGTGCGCCAGTACGGTTTTTCCGCAGAGGAAGCCGAAGCGAAGAAGCGCAGCGGCGACCTGCCCGACGACTACGGCTCGGGCGTGCTCAAGCCCTTCGTCGAAAGCATCGCGCAGGAAATCGCGCGCGCGTTGCAGTTCTTCTTCACCAGCACGCCGCACAACCGCGTCGACTACGTGCTGCTGGCGGGCGGCTCGTCGTCGCTGCCGGGTCTGACCAATGCCGTGACCCGCCAGACCTCTTTTGCCTGCTCGCTCGTGAATCCGTTCGACGGCATGGACTTCGGCCCCAGCATCCGCGAGAAGAAGGTCCGCCGCGAAGCGCCTTCCTATCTGACCTCCTGCGGCCTGGCCATGCGGAGGTTCCTGCAGTGATCCTGATCAATCTGCTTCCGCACCGCGAAGCCGCGCGCAAGCGCCGCCGCGAGGCCTTCTACGGCACCCTGGGTGGTGCCGCGCTGCTGGGTGCCCTGATCGCCGGCCTCGGTTACCTGTGGTTCGAGGCCCAGATTTCGGCTCAGCAATCGAAGAACGGCTTCCTTCAGGCCGAGATCAAGAAGCTCGAAGTCGAGATCAAGGAAATCTCAACACTGCAGGAAGAAATCGCAGCCTTGCGCGCGCGCCAGCTGGCCGTGGAAGACCTGCAAGGCGACCGCAATCTGCCCGTGCACCTGCTCAACGAACTCGTCCGGCAACTGCCCGACGGCGTCTATCTCACCAGCATGAAGCAGGAGAACCAGACCGTGACCCTGCAAGGCATGGCGCAGTCGAACGAGCGCGTGTCGGAGCTGCTGCGCAACCTCGGCAACAACAGCCCCTGGCTGGTGAAGCCCGAGCTGGTCGAAATCACCTCGGCCAATGTGAACCTGAGCCAGCGCGACCAGCGCCGCGTGGCGAACTTCACGATGCGCATCGGCCTCAAGCGGCCCACCGACGCCCAGAAGGCGGAGGCCGAGAAGGCCTTGGCCGCCAAGGCGCAGGCGAAGGGGTAATCGATCATGGCCATCAGCAACCGATCCCTCCCCAAAGTCGACGTCGCCACCGCATTGCGCAACTTCGGCGACCAGTTCCGCGGACTGAATCCGAACGATCCTTCCATGTGGCCGGCGGTGCCGCGCTACGCGCTGTGCTTGGCCGTGTCCGCGCTGGTGTTGGCGGGCCTGTGGTTTGTCTGGCTCACGAACTCCAACGACGAGCTCGAAGCCGAGCGCGCCAAGGAAGTCACGCTCCGGACCGACTACCAGAAGAAAGTGGCGCAAGCCGCCAACCTCGACCTGCTGAAGAAGCAGCGCGAGCAGGTGCAGCAGTACGTGATCCTGCTCGAGAAGCAACTGCCCAGCAAGGCGGAAATGGACGCGCTGCTCTCGGACATCAACCAGGCCGGCCTCGGCCGCAGCCTCCAGTTCGAACTGTTCCGTCCTGGCCAGGTGTCGGTCAAGGATTACTACGCAGAGCTGCCGATCGCCGTGCGCGTCACGGGCCGCTACCACGACATGGGCGCCTTCGCGGCCGACGTGGCCAGCCTGTCGCGCATCGTGACGCTCAACAACGTGACCGTCACACCGCAGAAGGACAAGGACGTGCTGACGATGGACGCCACCGCGCGCACCTACCGCTACCTCGACGAAGACGAGCGGGCCGCCCAGAAACGCGCCACGGCGCCGAAGGCGAAGAAATGAAGCCGGTCGCCAAAGTCCTGTGGCTGGCACTGGCCACGCTGGGCCTGAGCGCCTGCGGCGATTCCGACCAGGAAGACCTGCAGCGCTGGATGGTCGAGCAGCGCGCGCAGGTGAAGCCCTCTGTGCCGCCGATCTCCGAACCCAAGAAGTTCACGCCGCAGGCCTACACCGAGGCGTCGTCGTTCGAGCCCTTCAACATGCTGAAGCTGACCCAGGCGCTGCGCCGGGAGTCGAACCAGCCGAGCACGTCCGAGCTGATCGCGCCGGAGCTGGCGCGCCGCAAGGAAGCCCTCGAAGCGTTCCCGCTCGACACGATGGCGATGGTCGGCAGCATGAACCGCAACGGCCAGCCGGTGGCGCTCGTGCGTGTGGACAAGCTGCTCTACAAGGTGCGCGTCGGCGAGTACCTGGGGCTCAACTACGGGCGCATCACCCGTATCAACGAAACCGAAGTCGCCCTGCGCGAGATCGTGCAGGACGCCGCGGGCGAATGGATTGAACGCGTAGCCACGCTGCAGTTGCAAGAGAGTGCGAAATGAACCATAAAAAATCAACGATGGCACAGTGGCTGCGCGCCGCCGGGCTGGGTCTGCTGGCTTTCGGTGCCCTGGCCGTCGCCCATGCGCAAAACGCAATCGAGTCGGTGACGAGCTCGACCCAGTCGGGCGCGGAAGTGATCCGCATCGACCTGGCCCAGCCGCTCACCGCCGTGCCTGCCGGGTTCTCGGTGCAGACGCCGGCGCGCATCGCGCTGGACTTCCCGGGCGTGACGAACGCCATCGGGCGTTCGGCCATCGAGGTGAACCAGGGCAACCTGCGCTCGGTCAACGTGGTGCAGGCCGGTGACCGCAGCCGCGTGGTGCTGAACCTGAAGCAGGCCACGGCGTACAAGGCCGAGATCCAGGGCAAGTCGCTGCTGGTGGTGCTCGAGCCGGTGGCCGGGACGGCGCCCGCCGCTTCCGCGGCGACCACTTTCGCCGAGAACCGCAACCGCGACACGCTGCCGTTGCGCGACGTCGATTTCCGCCTTGGCGCCGACAACACAGGCCGCGTGCTGGTCGACCTGCCGAACAACCAGGTCGGCGTCGACGTGAAGCAGCAGGGCAAGAGCCTGGTCGTGGAATTCACCAAGTCGACGCTGCCCGAAGGCCTGCGCCGCCGCCTCGACGTGGCCGATTTCGGTACGCCGGTGCAACTGATCACCTCGCAGCAATCGGGCGATCGCGTGCGCATGACGATCGATGCCAAGGGCGACTGGGAGCACAGCGCCTACCAGAGCGAGAACCAGTTCGTGGTGGAAGTCCGCGCGCGCAAGGTCGACCCGAGCAAGCTCACGCAAGGCGTCGGCTACAACGGCGAGAAGCTGTCGCTCAACTTCCAGAACATCGAGATCCGCTCGCTGCTGCAGGTGATCGCCGACTTCACGAACTTCAACATCGTGACCTCCGATTCGGTCAGCGGCGCACTGACGCTGCGTCTGAAAGACGTGCCCTGGGACCAGGCGCTCGATATCATCATGCAGGCGAAGAACCTGGGCATGCGCAAGAACGGCAGCGTGCTGTGGATCGCGCCCAAGGATGAGATCAACGCCAAGGAAAAGCTCGAGTTCGAAGCCAAGGCGGCGATCGAGAACCTGGAGCCGCTGCGGACGCAGTCGTTCCAGCTGAACTACACGAAGGCCATCGCTATTGCGCAGGGGCTGACGGGGACCGGTGCATCGGCAGGTGGTGGCGGCAGCGGTGGTACGACCTCGCGCATCCTGAGCCCCCGCGGCAGCGTGATCGCCGAATCGCGGACCAACCAGCTGTTCGTGTCCGACATTCCCTCGCGCCTGGCCCAGGTCACCGACCTGATCCAGAAGCTGGACATTCCCGTCCGCCAGGTGCTGATCGAGGCGCGCATCGTGGAAGCCTCGGACACCTTCGGCAAGTCGCTCGGCGTGCGGATGGGCGGCGGTATCTCCCGCGAACGCGTCGCGTCAGCCAACGGCAATCCGGCCTACGGCACCTTCGGCGTCATGCCTGCCACCACCAACGCCGGCGGCGTCGGCGGCGCAGCAGCCACCTGGACCAACTCCAACTTCATCAACCTGCCCGCCGGCGACGCTGGCGGCACCGGCAACGCCGCAGGCACCTTCGCGATCTCGCTGTTCAACTCGAGCTTGTCGCGCATGCTGAACCTCGAGATCTCCGCCCTCGAAGCCGACGGCAAGGGCAAGCTGGTCTCCAGCCCCCGCGTCATCACGGCCGACCAGACCAAGGCGCTGATCGAGCAGGGCGAAGAAATCCCGTACCAGCAGGCCACCTCCAGCGGCGCGACCTCGATCTCGTTCCGCAAGGCGGTGCTGAAGCTCGAAGTCACGCCGCAGATCACGCCAGAGGGCAACATCATCCTGACGCTGGACGTGAGCAAGGACGCCCGCGGCGTCAACACCTCGGCGGGCCCGGCCATCAACACCAAGCACGTGCAGACCGAGGTGCTGGTCGAGAACGGCGGCACGGTCGTCATCGGTGGTATCTTCGAGCTCACCGAAACCAATGACGAATCGCGCGTGCCGGTGCTGGGTGAAATCCCCTACATGGGGGCATTGTTCCGCAAGCGCGAACGCGTTGCCAACAAGACCGAAATGCTCGTCTTTATCACCCCGAAGATGATTACCGACCGCAACGCCGCGCGCTGACGCGCGGGCGTAGCAGCCACCGCGTGGCGGTCGCACTTGTCGGGTTGCCCGGCGCCGGAAAGTCCGCAGTGGGCCGGCGGCTGGGCGCTCGGCTGAACACTCCCTTCATCGACACCGATCACGTGATCGAGCAGCGCATCGGCTGCACGATCCGTGATTTCTTCGATCGCGAGGGCGAAGCCGCCTTCCGCGACATCGAGCAGGCGGTCATCGCCGACCTGGCCGCCCTCCCCCACGGCGTGCTGGCGACCGGCGGTGGCGCCGTGCTGCGCGAGGCCAACCGCCAGCAGCTGCGCGACCATTTCCACGTCATCTACCTGCGCTCCTCGCCCGAAGACCTGTTCCGGCGCCTGCGCCACGACGTCAAGCGCCCGCTGTTGCAGGTGGCCGATCCGCTGGGCCGGCTGCGCGAACTGCACGATGCGCGCGACCCGTTCTACCGGGAAACCGCCCACGACGTGGTCGACACCGGCCGGCCGTCGATTGCGGTGCTGGTCAACCTCATCGTGATGCAGCTCGAACTGGCCGGGGTGGTCGAACCCGGCGCCCATCCGGAAGAGCCCTCGGACTGACCCCGGCAGGCCCGAGCGCCTAAACTCGCGGCCATGTCCTTGCCTGTTTCGCCCGCACTTTCCGCCCCGCCAAAGCCCGAACGCGTCGAGATTCAGCTCGGCGAGCGCAGCTACCCGATCCTGATCGGCGGAGGTCTGCTGGAAGACCCCGCCAGCTTCGGTGTCGTTCCCGCGGCTGCCAGCGCGCTGATCGTCAGCAACACCACCGTGGCGCCGCTCTACGCCCAGGCCTTGCGGACCGTGCTGGCCAAGCGCTTTCGCACGGTCCACCTGCTCGAGTTGCCCGACGGCGAGGCATACAAGAACCTCGAGACCCTCAACCTGATCTTCGACGCCCTGCTGGGCCACGGCAGTGACCGCAAGACGGTGCTGTTCGCGCTCGGCGGCGGGGTCGTGGGCGACATGACCGGCTTCGCCGCCGCCAGCTACATGCGCGGCGTGCCCTTCGTGCAGGTGCCGACCACGCTGCTGGCGCAGGTCGATTCCTCGGTGGGCGGCAAGACGGCCATCAACCACCCGCTGGGCAAGAACATGATCGGCGCGTTCTACCAGCCGCAGCTCGTGCTGTGCGACCTGGACACGCTGCAGACGCTGCCCCCGCGCGAACTGAGCGCCGGTCTGGCCGAGGTCATCAAGTACGGCCCGATCTATGACATGGCCTTCTTCGACTGGATCGAGTCGAACATCGAAGCGCTGGTGGCGCGCGACCCGGCCGCGCTGGCCCATGCCGTGAAGCGCAGCTGCGAGATCAAGGCGCTGGTGGTCGGCCAGGACGAGCGCGAGACCGGCCTGCGCGCCATCCTCAATTTCGGCCACACCTTCGGCCATGCCATCGAGTCGGGCCTCGGCTACGGCGAGTGGCTGCACGGCGAGGCTGTCGGCTGCGGCATGGTCATGGCGGCGCAGCTGTCGCAGCGCCTCGGCGGCGTCGACGCGGCCTTTGTCGCGCGGCTCACCCGCCTGATCGAGCGCGCCGGCCTGCCCACCGTGGGACCGGCGCTGGGCGCCGAGCGCTACCTGGAGCTGATGCGCGTCGACAAGAAATCGGAAGCCGGCGAGATCCGCTTCGTGGTGATCGACCGGCCTGGCTCCGCCGTCGTGCGCAGCGCGCCCGACGCGATGGTGTGCGACGTGCTCGCGCAGTGCTGCGCGGCATGAGCGCGGCGCGGCGCGCGGAGATCCGGCTGTGAGCCTTGCGGCGTACGCCTGCCACCCCGCGCGTTCGCGCGGACGGCGCCACGTGGAGCCGCCCGCGCCCACGCGCGACGCCTTCCAGCGCGACCGCGACCGCATCGTCCACTCCACGGCCTTCCGCCGGCTGGTCTACAAGACCCAGGTGTTCCTCAACCACGAGGGCGACCTGTTCCGCACGCGGCTCACGCATTCGCTCGAAGTCGCGCAGCTGGGCCGCTCCATCGCACGCGCCCTGCGGCTCAACGAAGACCTGGTCGAGGCGATCGCGCTGGCCCACGACCTGGGCCACACGCCCTTCGGCCACGCGGGCCAGGACGCGCTCAATGCCTGCATGGCCGAGCACGGCGGCTTCGAGCACAACCTGCAGAGCCTGCGCGTGGTCGATGCGCTGGAGCACCGCTACCCGCAGTACGACGGCCTGAACCTCAGCTTCGAGACCCGCGAAGGCATCCTCAAGCACTGCTCGCGCGCCAACGCCGAACGCATCGAGGCCACTGAGCCGCAGGGCGTGGCCCGCCGCTTTCTCGACCGCACGCAGCCGGGGCTGGAGGCACAGCTGTGCAACCTGGCCGATGCCATCGCCTACAACGCGCACGACATCGACGACGGCGTGCGCTCGGGCCTCATCAGCGTCGAGCAATTGACTGATGTGGAACTGTTCGAACGCTACCGCCGCGAAGCGCTGGCCGAGCATCCGCACCTGCAAGGCCAGGGCCGGCGCGTGCTCTATGAAACCATCCGCCGCATGCTCAGCGCGCAGGTCTACGACGTGATCGACACGACGCGTGCGGCCATCGAGGCGCTGGCGCCCGCCGATGCCGACGCCGTGCGCCGTGCGCCGCCGCTGGTGGCCTTCAGCGGCGTCATGCAGGCGCAGTCGGAGGCGCTCAAGCAGTTCCTGTTCCGCAACCTCTACCGCCACCCGCAGGTCACGCAGACCACCGACCAGGCGAGCGAGGTCGTGCGCGGGCTGTTCGACGCCTACCTGGCGCGCGGCACCGAGATGCCCGCTTCGTACGCCGAGCGCCGCGACCGGCATCGCGCCGTGGCCGACTACATCGCCGGCATGACCGACCGCTTCGCCATGCGCGAGCACGAGCGGCTGACTGGCCGGCGGGGCATCGCATGACGGCGGCCGTGCGCTCGAGCAGTGCGTCGGCCCGCGTGCCGGCCGCGGCTTTCGCCGTCGTGTTGGGCGGCGTCAGCGCCGCGCTGCACCTGGGCAAGCTGCCGCCCGCCGTGCCGGCGCTGCAGGCGTCGCTCGGCATCGACCTGGTTGAAGCCGGTTTCCTGCTCTCGCTGGTCCAGGTCGCGAGCATGACGCTCGGCTTGCTGGCTGGGCTCGCCGCAGACTCCATCGGCCTGCGGCGTAGCATGCTGGTCGGGCTGGCGGTGCTGACGACGGCCAGCCTGCTCGGAGGTGCCGTCGGCGCCGGCCTGCTGGGCGGATCGCATGCGGTGCTGTGGCTGTTCGTGCTGCGCGCGGCCGAAGGCATCGGCTTCCTGATGGCGGTGATGCCCGGCCCGGGACTCATCCGTGCACTGACGCCGGCGGGCGCCGACAAGGCGGCGCTGGGCCTGTGGGGCGCCTACATGCCGTTGGGCGTGGCGCTGGCGCTGCTCATCGGTCCGGCCCTCATCGGCTGGGGCGGCTGGGCCGACTGGTGGTGGACGCTGTCGCTGGTGTCGGCGGGTGCGGCACTCTGGGTGTGGCTGGCGGTGCCGCGCGACCGGCCCCGCACGGCCGGCGCGAGCCTGCAGCCCGCATCGTCCGGTTGGGCGTCGCGGCTGCGCGAGACGGTCGGCGCGCGCGCGCCGTGGCTGGTCGCGTTGACCTTCGCCGTGTACTCGTCTCAGTGGATGGCCGTGATCGGTTTCCTGCCCGCGATCTATGCCGACGCCAAGGTGCAGGCCGCCTGGAGCGCGGTGCTGACCGCGCTGGCCGCGGCGATGAACATCGTCGGCAACCTCATGGGTGGCCGCTGGCTGCAGCGCGGCGTGGCGCCCGAGCGCCTGCTGCAATGGGGTTTCCTAGCCATGGCGCTGGGCGGTGTCGCCGCCTTCGCGCAGGTGGGGCAGGGGGCCGAGGCACTGGGCCTGCCGCCCGCGCTGCGCTATGCCGCGATCTGCGCCTTTTCGCTCGGCGGCGGCATGGTGCCGGCCACGCTGTTCCTGCTGGGCGTGCGGCTGGCGCCGGGGCCGAGCACCGTCTCGACCACCGTCGGCCTGATGCAGCAGGCGTCATCGCTCGGCCAGTTCCTGGCGCCGCCGGCGGTGGCCTGGCTCGCGCACCGCGTCGGTGGCTGGCATTGGACCTGGACCGCCACGCTGGCCTGCTCGCTCGCCGGCATGGCGGTCGCCGCGCGCCTCGGGCGCATCCGCCGACTGACGGAGGCCACGGTATGAGCGACCCGACGGTCATCGACGCCGCGCAGGCCGAAGCCGACACCCGCCGCTGGCTCGAACGCGCCGTGATCGGCCTCAACCTGTGCCCCTTCGCCAAGGCGGTGCATGTGAAGGGGCAGATCCACTACGTCACCTACCTCGACACCCACGAAGGCCGCCTCATCGAAGCGCTGCTGGCCGAAGCCCGCGCGCTCGTGGCGCTCGACGCCGAGGTGCGCGACACCACCTTGCTGATCGTCCCTCACGCGCTAGCGGACTTTCTCGACTTCAACGATTTCACCGAGCGCGCCGAGCGCAAGCTCGCCCGCGCGGGCTTCGACGGCGTGCTGCAGCTCGCCAGCTTCCATCCGCATTTCCAGTTCGCCGGCACCGAGGCCGACGACATCACCAACGCCACCAACCGCGCGCCGTACCCCACGCTGCACCTGCTGCGTGAAGACAGCATGGACCGCGCGGTCGAGGCCTTTCCCGAGGCCGAGGCGATCTTCGAGCGCAACATCGAGACGCTCGAAGCCCTGGGCCCGGCCGGCTGGACCGCGCTCGATGTCGGCCCGGGAAGCGCCACGCCATGAACAACAAGAACACCATGCCCCGTCCCGCGAAAGCCCACCCCACCAACAAGGCTGCGAAGGCCGAAGCCGAATTGGCCGAAGTCCTGCGCCCGGGCCAGTCCGTCGAGCTGCTCAAGGAGCTGCACATCCTCACGCGCGAAGGCCGGCTCAACCAGGATTCGCGGCGCAAGCTCAAGCAGGTCTATCACCTGTTCCAGTTCATCGAGCAGTTGTTGCGCGAGCTGCCGGGCGAGGGCGCCGAGGCCACGCTGGCCGACCACGGGGCGGGCAAGTCGTACCTCGGCTTCATCATCTACGACCTGTTCTTCCGCGCGCGGCAGGGCGGCCATGTCTACGGCATCGAGACGCGCAGCGAGCTGGTCGAGCGCTCTCGTGCGCTGGCGCAGCAGCTGGGCTTCGGGCGCATGTCGTTCCTGAACCTCACCGTGGCCGAGTCGGCGCAGGCGAGCGAATTGCCGGCGCAGATCGACGTGGTCACCGCGCTGCACGCCTGCGACACCGCCACCGACGACGCCATCGCCTTCGGCCTCGCGAAGAAGGCGCGCTGCATGGTGCTGGTGCCTTGCTGCCAGGCCGAAGTGGCGGCCTGCCTGCGCGAGACCAAGGCGCTGGCCCTGTCGCGCACGCCGCTGGCCGAGCTGTGGCGCCATCCGCTGCACACGCGCGAGATCGGCAGCCAGCTCACCAACGTGCTGCGCTGCCTGTACCTGGAAGCCAACGGCTACAACGTGACCGTCACCGAACTGGTCGGCTGGGAGCACAGCATGAAGAACGAGCTGATCCTGGCGCGCTACACCGGCCAGCGCAAGGCGAGTGCGGCGACGCGGCTGCGCGAGCTGCTGGCGCAGTTCGGGCTTGACACGCTGGGCGACACACGCTTCCGCCTGACGGACTGAGTATTCGGACGGCGTCGTCCACGTCCCCATGGCCCGTCTCCCCCGTCTCACGCTGGCCGGCATGCCGCACCACGTGATCCAGCGCGGCAACAACCGCCAGCCGATCTTCGTCGACCGCGCCGACCACGAGAAGCTGCTAGGCCTCTTGGCCGAGAACGCCGCGCGCTTCGGCATCGCGCTGCACGCCTACGTGCTGATGGACAACCACTTCCACCTGCTGGCCACGCCCGACAGTGCCACGGGCCTGCCGCAGTTCATGCAGTCGGTCGGGCGCAGCTACGTGCGCTACTTCAACGACCGCCATGGCCGTAGCGGCACCTTGTGGGAAGGGCGCTACAGATCGACCCTGATCCAGACCGAGCGCTACCTGCTGACCTGCATGGCCTACATCGACCTGAATCCGGTGCGCGCCGGCATGGTCACCGAGGCGCGCGACTTCCCGTGGTCCAGCCACGGCCACTACGCCGGCCTGCGGCAAGACCGGCTGCTGACGCCGCATCCGCTGTACTGGGAGCTCGGCAACACGCCCTTCGCACGGGAGGCGGCGTATGCCGAACTGGTGCGTGGCGGGGTTCGCGCGGCCGATCAGCAGGCCCTGACCGAGGCCACCTTGCGCGGCTGGGCGGCCGGCGACGACGGTTTTCTGGACGCGTTGCAGAAGTCCACCGAGCGCCGCGTGATCAAGGCCAAGGCCGGTCGGCCGCCTGCGCCCGCCAAAGATTCGGACTGAAAGCGGCCGAAAGCCGCACCTTTGTTGGGGATCATGCTTCTATTTTTAATATGTCCCCAATTTAATTCTGACAAGAAAACTCAAGATTTAATAGGAATCTGACCCCCATTAAAGTGTTTGGCATTCTTTGTGCATCGCAATATGCTCCCTTTCCCTGCGAAAACTGAAGGAGCGCGCCATGACGACGGCTGCCGAGATTCAACACCTCCAAGAACACGGTCTGTATTCCGGTGCCGATGAGCACGACGCCTGCGGCGTCGGCTTCGTCGCCCACATCAAGGGCGAGAAGAGCCACGCCATCGTGCTGCAGGGCCTGAAGATCCTCGAGAACCTCGACCACCGCGGCGCCGTCGGCGCCGACAAGCTGATGGGCGACGGCGCCGGCATCCTGATCCAGCTGCCCGACCTGCTGTACCGCGAAGAAATGGCCAAGCAGGGCGTCACGCTGCCCCCGCCCGGCGAATACGGCGTCGGCATGATCTTCCTGCCGAAGGAACACGCCTCGCGCGAAGCCTGCGAGCAGGAAATGGAACGCGCCATCAAGGCCGAAGGCCAGGTGCTGTTGGGCTGGCGCGACGTGCCGGTCAACCGCGACATGCCCATGTCGCCCACCGTGCGCGAAAAGGAACCGCTGCTGCGCCAGATCTTCATCGGCCGCGGCAACGACGTGATCGTGCAGGACGCGCTGGAGCGCAAGCTGTACGTGATCCGCAAGACCGCCAGTGCCAACATCCAGCGCCTGAAGCTCAAGCACAGCAAGGAATACTACGTTCCGAGCATGTCCAGCCGCACCGTGGTCTACAAGGGCCTGCTGCTGGCCGACCAGGTGGGTACCTACTACCTCGACCTGCAGGACAAGCGTTGCGTCTCGGCCCTCGGCCTCGTGCACCAGCGCTTCTCGACCAACACCTTCCCCGAGTGGCCGCTGGCCCACCCGTACCGCTATGTCGCCCACAACGGCGAAATCAACACGGTCAAGGGCAACTACAACTGGATGAAGGCGCGCGAAGGCGTGATGTCGTCGCCCGTGCTCGGCGCCGACCTGCAGAAGCTCTACCCGATCAGCTTCGCCGGCCAGTCCGACACCGCCACCTTCGACAACTGCCTCGAGCTGCTGACGATGGCCGGCTACCCCATCAGCCAGGCCGTGATGATGATGATTCCCGAGCCCTGGGAACAGCACGCCACCATGGACACGCGCCGCCGCGCGTTCTATGAGTACCACGCCGCCATGCTCGAGCCGTGGGACGGCCCGGCCTCCATCGTGTTCACCGACGGCCGCCAGATCGGCGCCACGCTGGACCGCAACGGCCTGCGTCCCTCGCGCTACTGCGTGACCGACGACGACCTGGTCATCATGGCCTCCGAGTCGGGCGTGCTGCCCGTGCCCGAGCAGAAGATCGTGCGCAAGTGGCGCCTGCAGCCCGGCAAGATGTTCCTGATCGACCTGGAGCAGGGCCGCATGATCGACGACGAGGAGGTCAAGGCCACCCTTGCCAACAGCAAGCCCTACAAGCAGTGGATCGAGAACCTGCGCATCAAGCTCGACAGCGTCAAGGCCGAACCGGCCGCGATTCCCGTGAGCCAGGTCGCGCTGCTCGACCGCCAGCAGGCCTTCGGCTACACCCAGGAAGACATCAAGTTCCTGATGAGCCCGATGGCGCAGGCCGGCGAAGAAGGCATCGGCTCCATGGGCAACGACAGCCCGCTGGCCGTGCTCTCCAGCAAGAACAAGCCGCTGTACAACTACTTCAAGCAGCTGTTCGCGCAGGTGACCAACCCGCCGATCGACCCGATCCGCGAAGCGATCGTGATGTCGCTCGTGTCCTTCATCGGCCCCAAGCCGAACCTGCTGGACATCAACCAGGTCAACCCGCCGATGCGGCTCGAAGTGAGCCAGCCCATTCTCGACTTCGCCGACATGGCGAAGCTGCGCGACATCGGCCGCTACACGCAAGGCAAGTTCAAGAGCTACGTGCTCGACATCACCTACCCGCTGGGCTGGGGCGATGAAGGCGTCGAAGCCAAGCTGGCCTCGCTGTGCGCCGAAGCGGTCGATGCCATCAAGGGCGGCCACAACATCCTGATCGTGAGTGACCGCGGCGTGGGCCCGACGCAAGTCGCGATCCCCGCGGTGCTGGCCCTCTCGGCCGTGCACCAGTACCTCGTGCGCGAAGGCTTGCGCACTACCGCCGGCCTCGTGGTCGAGACCGGTTCGGCGCGCGAAGTGCATCACTTCGGCGTGCTCGCCGGCTACGGTGCCGAAGCCGTGCACCCGTACCTCGCGATGGAAACGCTGGCGGCCATGCACGCCGACCTGCCGGGCGACCTGAGCGCCGACAAGGCGGTCTACAACTACGTCAAGGCCATCGGCAAGGGCCTGTCGAAGATCATGTCGAAGATGGGTGTCAGCACCTACATGAGCTACTGCGGCGCCCAGCTGTTCGAGGCCATCGGCCTGAACACCGAAACGGTGAACAAGTACTTCACCGGCACCGCCAGCCGCGTGGAAGGCATCGGCGTCTTCGAGATCGCCGAAGAAGCCATCCGCATGCACAAGGCCGCCTTCGGCGACGACCCGGTGCTCGCCCACATGCTGGACGCCGGCGGCGAATACGCTTGGCGCACCCGCGGCGAAGAGCACATGTGGACGCCCGACGCCATCGCCAAGCTGCAGCACAGCACGCGCTCCAACAACTGGAACACGTACAAGGAATACGCGCAGCTCATCAACGACCAGAACCGCCGCCATCTCACGCTGCGCGGCCTGTTCGAGTTCAAGATCGATCCGGCCAAGGCCATTCCGGTGGACGAGGTCGAAGCCGCTGCCGAAATCGTCAAGCGCTTCGCCACCGGCGCGATGTCGCTCGGCTCGATCAGCACCGAGGCGCACGCCACGCTCGCCATTGCCATGAACCGCATCGGCGGCAAGAGCAACACGGGCGAAGGCGGTGAAGACCCGGCGCGTTACCGCAACGAACTGAAGGGCATCCCGATCAAGCAAGGCGACACGCTCAAGAGCGTGATCGGCGCGGCCAACGTTGAGGTCGATCTGCCGCTGAACGACGGCGACTCGCTGCGTTCGCGCATCAAGCAGGTGGCTTCGGGCCGCTTCGGTGTCACCGCCGAGTACCTGCACTCGGCCGACCAGATCCAGATCAAGATGGCGCAAGGTGCCAAGCCGGGCGAGGGCGGTCAGCTGCCCGGCGGCAAGGTCACCGAGTACATCGGCAAGCAGCGCTATGCCGTGCCGGGCGTGGGCCTCATCTCGCCGCCGCCGCACCACGACATCTACTCGATCGAAGATCTTGCACAGCTGATCCACGACCTGAAGAACACCGCGCCGCACGCGAGCATCAGCGTGAAGCTGGTGAGCGAGATCGGCGTTGGCACCATCGCTGCAGGCGTGGCCAAGTGCAAGAGCGACCACGTCGTGATCGCCGGCCATGACGGCGGCACGGGCGCTTCGCCCTGGTCGTCGATCAAGCATGCGGGCAGCCCGTGGGAAATCGGCCTGGCCGAGACGCAGCAGACGCTGGTGCTCAACCGCCTGCGCAGCCGCATCCGCGTGCAGGCCGACGGCCAGATGAAGACCGGCCGCGACGTCGCCATCGGCGCGTTGCTGGGCGCCGACGAATTCGGCTTCGCCACCGCGCCGCTGGTGGTCGAGGGCTGCATCATGATGCGCAAGTGCCACCTGAACACCTGCCCGGTGGGCGTGGCCACGCAGGACCCGGTGCTGCGCAAGAAGTTCTCGGGCAAGCCCGAGCACGTCGTCAACTACTTCTTCTTCGTCGCGGAAGAAGTGCGCCAGATCATGGCCCAGCTGGGCATCCGCAAGTTCGACGACCTGATCGGCCGCGCCGACCTGCTCGACATGCGCAAGGGCATCGAGCACTGGAAGGCCTCGGGCCTCGATTTCAGCCGCCTGTTCGCGCTGCCGACCGTGCCAGCCGACGTGCCGCGCTTCCATGTCGAGAACCAGGACCACGGCCTCGAGCGCGCGCTGGACGTGAAGCTCATCGAGAAGTCGCGTCCCGCCATCGACAAGGGCGAGAAGGTGCAGTTCATCGAGGTGGCGCGCAACGTCAACCGCTCGGTGGGCGCCATGCTTTCGGGCGCGCTGACCAAGGTGCACCCGCAAGGCCTGCCCGACGACTCGATCCGCATCCAGCTCGAAGGCACGGGCGGCCAGTCGTTCGGCGCCTTCCTGGCACGCGGCATCACGCTGTACCTGATCGGCGACGCCAACGACTACACCGGCAAGGGCCTCTCGGGCGGCCGCGTGGTGGTGCGCCCCAGCCTCGACTTCCGCGGTGAAGCCGCGCGCAACACCATCGTCGGCAACACCGCGCTGTACGGCGCGACCACCGGCGAGGCCTACCTGTGCGGCGTGGCCGGCGAGCGCTTCGCAGTGCGCCTGTCGGGCGCCACGGCGGTCATCGAAGGCACCGGCGACCACGGTTGCGAATACATGACCGGCGGCACGGTGGCCGTGCTCGGCAAGACGGGCCGCAACTTCGCGGCCGGCATGAGCGGCGGCGTCGCCTTCGTCTACGACGAAGACGGCCAGTTCGCCTCGCGCTGCAACCTCTCGATGGTGTCGCTCGACAAGGTGCTCACCTCGGCCGAGCAGACCGCCAGCGTGCATCGCAAGATCTGGCACGGCGGCGAGACCGACGAAGCGCAGCTCAAGAAGCTGCTCGAAGAGCACCACCGCTGGACCGGCAGCAAGCGCGCGCGCGAGCTGCTCGACAACTGGGCCGAGTCGCGCACCAAGTTCGTCAAGGTGTTTCCGAACGAGTACAAGCGCGCGCTGGCCGAACTGCACGACCGCCAGGTCGAGCTGGCCAGCAGCGGCAACAACGCCCACGTCGGCCTCGAGCCGCACGCACTGGCCGCGCCCGCCACGGCCGCCGTCTGAGCGCGCCATAGATACGAAGAACAGAGGAAAGCACGATGGGAAAGATCACCGGCTTCATGGAGCATGAGCGCATCGAAGAGGGCTACAAGCCTGTCGAAGAGCGCGTCAAGCACTACAAGGAATTCGTCGTCGGCCTGAACACCGACCAGGCCAAGGTGCAGGGCGCACGTTGCATGGACTGCGGCACGCCGTTCTGCAACAGCGGCTGCCCGGTCAACAACATCATTCCGGACTTCAACGACCTCGTGTACCGCGACGATTGGCAGAACGCCTTCGCGGTGCTCGACTCGACCAACAACTTCCCCGAGTTCACCGGCCGCATCTGCCCCGCGCCTTGCGAGGCCGCCTGCGTGCTCAACGTGAACGACGACGCAGTCGGCATCAAGTCGCTGGAACACGCGATCATCGACCGCGCCTGGGACGAAGGCTGGGTGGCGCCGCGCGTCGCCAAGCACAAGACCGGCAAGAAGGTCGCCGTGGTGGGCTCCGGCCCGGCCGGCATGGCTGCCGCGCAGCAACTGGCGCGCGCCGGCCACGACGTCACGCTGTTCGAGAAGAACGACCGTGTCGGCGGCTTGCTGCGCTACGGCATTCCCGACTTCAAGATGGAGAAGTCGCACATCGACCGCCGCGTCGAGCAGATGAAGGCCGAAGGCGTGACCTTCCGCACCGGCGTGATGGTCGGTGCCGCGAAAGACCCGCTGGGCAAGGGCTCCAAGGTCACCAACCTGGCCAAGGAAACCGTCACGCCGGAGCAGCTGCAGAAAGACTTCGACGCCGTGGTGCTCACCGGCGGCGCCGAGCAATCGCGCGACCTGCCCGTGCCGGGGCGTGACCTCGACGGCATTCATTTCGCGATGGAGTTCCTGCCGCAGCAGAACCGCGTCAACGCGGGCGACAAGGTCAAGGGCCAGCTGCGCGCCGACGGCAAGCACGTCATCGTGATCGGCGGCGGCGACACCGGCTCCGACTGCGTGGGCACGAGCAACCGCCACGGCGCCGTGAGCGTCACGCAGTTCGAACTGATGCCGCAGCCGCCGGAAGAAGAGAACCGTCCGCTGACCTGGCCCTACTGGCCGATCAAGCTGCGCACCAGCTCCAGCCACGAAGAAGGCTGCGAGCGCGAGTTCGCCATCTCGACCAAGGAGTTCATCGGCGAGAAGGGCAAGGTCACCGGCCTGAAGACCGTGCGCGTCGAGTGGAAGGACGGCAAGATGCAGGAAGTGCCCGGCAGCGAGCAGATCCTCAAGGCCGACCTGGTGCTGCTGGCGATGGGCTTCATCAGCCCCGTGGCCACCGTTCTCGACGCCTTCGGTGTCGAGAAGGACGCCCGCGGCAACGCGCGCGCCACGGTCGACTTCATCGGCGGCTATGCCACCAATGTGCCCAAGGTGTTCGCCGCAGGTGACATTCGCCGCGGCCAATCGCTGGTGGTGTGGGCGATTCGCGAAGGCCGTCAAGCGGCGCGTTCGGTCGACGAATTTTTGATGGGATTCAGCGACTTACCGCGCTGATTTTTGTTTCAGTGAAGCGGCGCCGTTCGCGGCCCCGTTATCATCCGCGGAAACCGCATGCCGGGATGCCTGAGAAGGCGCCCGGCTTTTTTATTGAGATGGACCCAGCCACACCCACGTCTTCCTCCTTCGTCGAGTTCCGCGATGTCACGTTCGGCTACGGCGCGCGCGCGATCCTCGACGGCGTGTCGTTTTCCGTGCCGCGCGGCAAGGTGACGGCGTTGATGGGGGCATCGGGTGGCGGCAAGACCACCGTGCTGCGCCTCATCGGCGGCCAGCAGCGCGCCCAACGCGGCGAGGTGCTGTTCGACGGGAAGGATGTCGGTCACTTCGATGTCGCGACGCTGTATGCGGCGCGGCGCCGCATGGGCATGCTGTTCCAGTTCGGTGCGCTGTTCACCGACATCAGCGTGTTCGACAACGTGGCCTTTCCGCTGCGCGAGCACACGCAGCTGTCGGAAGCGCTGGTGCGCGACATCGTGCTCATGAAGCTGGACGCCGTCGGCCTGCGCGGCGCGCGCGACCTGATGCCCAGCGAGGTGTCGGGCGGCATGGCGCGGCGCGTGGCGCTGGCGCGTGCGATCGCGCTCGACCCCGACCTCGTGATGTACGACGAGCCCTTCGCGGGGCTCGATCCGATCTCGCTGGGCACGGCCGCGCGGCTGATCCGCCAGCTCAACGACGCGCTCGGCCTCACCAGCATCATCGTGTCGCACGACCTCGAGGAAACCTTCCGCATCGCCGATCACGTGATCATCCTGGCCAACGGCGGCATCGCCGCGCAGGGGCGGCCCGACGAGGTGCGCGAGAGCGTCGATCCGCTGGTGCACCAGTTCGTCAATGCACTGCCTGACGGGCCGGTGCGGTTCCACTACCCCGGTGTCAGCATCGAAGACGACTTCGGCAATGGCGAAGGAGGGCGCTCATGACCTGGTGGAAGCCCGCCGACGTCGGCTTTGCCGTGCGCAGCCAACTGGCCGACATGGGCCATGCGGCCAAGCTGTTCCTGCGCCTGCTCGGCCCGGGCGCGCAGATCATGCGCCGCTTCGGGCTGGTGCGTGACCAGATCCATTTCCTGGGCAACTACTCGCTCGCCATCATTGGCGTGTCGGGTCTGTTCGTGGGCTTTGTGCTCGGGCTGCAGATGTACTACGCGCTGCAGCGCTACGGCTCGTCCGAGGCGCTCGGCCTGCTGGTCGCGCTGAGCCTCGTGCGCGAACTCGGTCCCGTGGTGGCGGCCCTGCTGTTCACCGGCCGGGCCGGCACCTCGCTGACGGCCGAGATCGGTCTCATGAAAGCCAACGAGCAGTTGAGCGCCATGGAAATGATGGCGGTCGACCCGGTGCAGCGCATCCTCGCGCCGCGCTTCTGGGCCGGCGTCATCACCATGCCGCTGCTGGCGGCCGTGTTCAGCGCGGTCGGCATCATGGGCGGCTATGTCGTGGGCGTGCTGATGCTGGGCGTCGACCCGGGCGCGTTCTGGGGCCAGATGCAGGGCGGCGTCGATGTCTGGCGCGACGTCGGCAACGGCGTCATCAAGAGCATCGTGTTCGGTTTCACCGTGACCTTCGTCGCGTTGCTGCAGGGCTTCGAGGCCCAGCCGACGCCCGAGGGCGTGTCGCGCGCCACCACGCGCACCGTTGTGATGGCGTCGCTGGCGGTCTTGGGGCTCGATTTCTTGCTCACCGCCATGATGTTCAGTATCTAAAGGGGCCTCGGCTCCATCGTTCTAGACAGAGAGTGCAAACCATGCAACGTTCCACCAACGACATCTGGGTCGGCCTGTTCGTGCTGATCGGCGGCGCCGCCTTGCTGTTCCTGGCGCTGCAGTCGGCCAACCTGTTGAGCCTGAACTTCCAGAAGACCTACACGGTCACCGCGCGTTTCGACAACATCGGCGGGCTCAAGCCCCAGACCGCGGTCAAGAGCGCTGGTGTGGTGGTCGGTCGTGTGGAATCCATCGCGTTCAACGACAAGGCCTTTCAGGCCGATGTGACGCTGGCGCTGCAAAACCGTTACAGTTTTCCCAAGGACAGCTCGCTCAAGATCCTGACCAGTGGCCTGCTCGGCGAGCAGTACATCGGCATCGAGGCGGGCGCCGAGGAAAAGAACCTGCAAGCCGGCGACACCATCACCGCGACCCAATCGGCCGTGGTGCTGGAGAACCTGATCAGCCAGTTCCTGTACAGCAAGGCAGCCGAGGGGAATACGGCGCCGGGAACAGCCAACAAGAAATGACCACACGACTTTTTTCGTCGACTGCTATTAAAAGTGTAGCTAGCTCCGCCCGTTGGGCCACCGCCACCGTCGGTTTCGCCCTCGTGGCCGGATGCGCCACCGGATCCGGCGCAAGCCCGACCGACCCCTTCGAGCCGTACAACCGCGGCATGACGCGCTTCAACGACACCGTCGATGAGGCCGTGCTGGAGCCCGTGGCCACTGCCTACCAGAACGTGGTGCCCTCGCTGGTGCGCCAGGGCGTGACCAACTTCTTCAGCAACCTCGGTGACATCTGGAGCCTGGCCAACAACGTGGCCCAGCTCAAGCTGCAGAACAGCGCCGAGACCTTCATGCGGCTGAACGTCAACACCTTCTTCGGCCTGGGCGGCCTGCTCGACGTCGCCTCCGAGGCGCGCCTGCCGCGCCACGAGGAAGACTTCGGCCAGACGCTGGGCTACTGGGGCGTGGGCGCCGGTCCGTACGTCGTGCTGCCGTTGCTCGGCCCCTCCACGCTGCGCGACACGATCGCCCGGCCGCTCGACATGTACGGCGACGCGCAGGGTCACATCCACGACATCGCCTGGCGCAATTCGCTGGCAGGCCTGCGTGTCGTGGACACCCGCTCGCGCTACCTGGGTGCCACCCGCCTGCTCGACGAAGCCGCGCTCGACAAATATTCGTTCACGCGCGATGCGTTCCTGCAGCGCCGCCGCAACCAGGTCTACGACGGCAACCCGCCGGACGACGACAACGCCGGCAAGTGACGGCAAAAGGGGGCGGACGGGGTGGTCCTGCTTGCATCCGGTTGCAAGGCTTCACCTCCGCTTCAGGAACCCGGTCGGCCTGGCGCCTGTCGAAACCGTTCCTGTCTCAGCACGGGGCCATTGGCTGCACCGTGCAGGGAAGACAATTCAACCTGAGGGACTCACCATGAACAACAAGATCTTGCTGCAACGACGCGACCTGGGCCGCCTGGCATTGGCCGGCGCGCTGCTGTTCGGCGCCGCCACCGCCTTCGTGCACCAGCCCGCGTACGCGGCCGACGAGGCCCCCGACGCGCTCGTCAAGCGCCTGTCGACCGACGTGCTCGAGACCATCAAGGCCGACTCGTCGATCAAGGCCGGTGACATCAACAAGATCATGCTGCTGGTCGACAGCAAGATCATGCCCAACGTCAACTTCCAGCGCATGACCGCCTCGGCCGTCGGCCCGGCCTGGCGCCAGGCCACGCCCGAGCAGCAAAAGCGCCTGCAGGACGAGTTCAAGACCCTGCTGGTGCGCACCTACGCCGGCGCGCTCGACCAGGTGAGCGACCAGACCGTCACCATCCGCCCGTTCCGCGGCGCGCCCACCGACACCGACGTGCTCGTGCGCACCGAGGTCAAGGGCCGCGGCGACCCGGTGCAGCTGGACTACCGCCTCGAAAAAACGCCGGGGCAGGGCGCCGGCTGGAAGGTCTACAACCTGAATGTGCTGGGCGTGTGGCTGGTCGACACCTACCGCACCCAGTTCGCGCAGGAAATCAACAAGAGCGGCATCGATGGCCTGATTGCCGCGCTGGCCGCGCGCAACAAGGGCAACGGCAAGGGCTGACGGGCGCACGCCATGCTGGTCCTTCCCTCCCGACTTACCCACGACGAGGCTCCTGCCTGCATGCGCATGCTGCAGCAGGGGCTCAAGGGCCAGACCGATTCGTCGTCCACCGTGGTCGACGCCACGGCGCTGGCCCAGTTCGATTCCTCCGCGCTGGCGGTGCTGCTCGAGTGCCGGCGCGAATCCAGCGCGCTGGGCCGGGGGTTCTCAGTCAAGGGCCTGTCGCCGCGCCTGCGCGAGCTGGCCGCGCTGTACGGCATCGCGGGCCTTCTGCCCGCTGCACCCTGACCCCCACACCCTAGCGCGTGCGTGGCACTGCTGCGGTCAGCAGCGTGAGTGCCTTGTTCAGGGTCGAGGTCGCGAATCGCTCCCCCTTGGAGTGGCCGATGCGCACGACGACGAGATCGTGCGACGGAATCACGAGCACGAACTGGCCCCCTGCGCCGAGCATGTAGTAGGCCGTCGTCGGCACCGCCAGTGCCCCCGTCCCATTGATCCAGAAGAATCCCCCGTAGATGGGGCGCTGGTCTGCGGCCCAGGCTGGTGCGGCCGTGCTCACGAAATTGACGAACCCCTCGGGAAGAATGCGCTCCCCGTTCCACACGCCGTCCTGCAGGTAGAGGTTGGCCAGCCGGGCCCAATCGCGCGCCGACATGAAGTCGTAGCCTTGCGTGAGGAAGTTGCCGTAGGGATCGGTCTCGATCACCATGGAGCGGATGCCGATCTTGTCGAAGATGGCGCGTTGCGGGAACGAGAGGTACTCCTCGCCGCGCTTCTCGACTCCAAGACGGACCAGGTAATTGGCAAGCACCGGATCGGTGTTGCGGTAGCGGCCCACCGTGTTGGGCGGCCATTGCTGCGGTCGGGTCGCGGCGTAGTTGAATGCGTTGATCCGGCCCGTGTAGTAGTAGATGTGATCGGGGTAGGTGCCGTTGGGATCGAAGTCCGGATCGTCCGGGGCCTTGATGCGCAGCCCGCTGGACATGCGCAGGATGTCGGCAATGCGGATCTGCTGGCGGCCGTCGCCGGCACCTTGCCATTCGGGAATCGGCGCGGGCTGGTCGAGCTTGTACACGCCCTGCTTGATCAGCACGCCCATCATCGTGGCCACGACGCTTTTGCCCATCGACCATGATTCGAGCGGCGTTGTCGCGCTGATGCCGCTCATGTAGCGCTCGCCGATGAGCCGCCCCTTGTGCGTGACCACGAAGGCGGCGGTGTAGGCCTCCGTGGTTTCGAAGGCGGCGCCGAGGGCCTGGTTCACCTTGGCCATGTCGACGTCGGCGGGCGGCGGGTCGTTCGGCAGCACATCGCCCATGGGCCAGGGCACGGTCGTGGGGTCGGCCAGCGCGCTCTTGACATTGACGGGGGTGAAGAGAACGTCGTCCTTGCCGGGCGGCAGCGTGATGCAACCCTGCGAGCCGAAGTGGCGGGCCACCAGCGTCGGACCGCCGTTGGGCATCGTGATCCGGACCTCTTTCTTGGTGCGGTCGACGACCGGCGCTCCCACCTTCTTGCGCTGTTCGTACGGCCCCGTGAAGTACCCGACGGTTTCGGCGGCGACCGCTGGATCGAGTCCGGTGATGAAGACCGCCGAGCACATGGCCTTGGCATAGCCAGACGTGTTGTGCTCCAGCACATCGCCGGGTGGTGGCACGTAGGGCGTGTCCAGCTCCAGGCACTTGGCGCGCGCAATGAGTGCATCGCGGGCTGGCAGCTGGGCCGAACCGGCAGATGAAGTGCAAGGTTGGGCGGTGCCACCCCCTGCGCCAGCGCCTGCGCCGCCACCAACAAGGGCGATGCCGCCACCACCTCCGCCGCCACCACCTCCTCCCCCGCAAGCAGTCAGCACCATCGCCAGGAGCAGGGCGGCAACGGTTGAGAGGGGGCTGCGGGTCAAACACTTCATTGGCGTTCCTCGCGATGGGCGGTTGCGGTGCGCAAAATCGGCACCGGCGGGATTGTGGGTGAACTTCGGGCCGATGCCTAGCGTGGCCGGCTCCCCGCGTTCACCCCTGAACAGCGCCGAAAAACCCATCGCCCGTAAAATCGCGGGCTCCCATGCCCGCGATCTCATTCCAGTCGGTCTCCAAGACCTACCCTCCCTCCCGTCAGCAACGCGCCCAAGGCAAGCAGGGGCTGCGTGCGGTCGACGAGGTTTCCTTCCAGATCGAGCCGGGCGAGTTCTTCGGCCTGCTCGGCCCCAACGGCGCGGGCAAGACCACCCTCATCAGCATGCTGGCGGGCCTGTCGCGGCCCACGGCGGGCGCGATCAGCGTGCACGGCTTCGACGTGCAGCGTGACTACGCCGAAGCCCGGCGCCAGCTCGGCATCGTGCCGCAGGAGCTGGTGTTCGACCCCTTCTTCAACGTGCGCGAGTCGCTGCGCATCCAGTCGGGCTACTTCGGCATCAAGAACAACGAAGCCTGGATCGACGAGCTGCTGCAAAGCCTGGGCCTGGCCGACAAGGCCACCGCCAACATGCGCCAGCTCTCGGGCGGCATGAAGCGCCGGGTGCTGGTGGCGCAGGCGCTGGTGCACAAGCCACCGGTCATCGTGCTCGACGAGCCCACGGCCGGCGTCGACGTCGAATTGCGCCAGACGCTCTGGCAGTTCGTCGCCAAGCTCAACAAGCAGGGCAGCACCGTGCTGCTCACCACCCACTACCTCGAAGAGGCCGAGGCGCTGTGCAGCCGCATCGCGATGCTCAAGCTCGGCAAGGTGATCGCCCTGGACCGCACCAGCGAGCTGCTGAAATCGGCCGCAAGCAACGTGCTGCGCTTCAAGACCGACGCCATGCTGCCCTGGGCCATCGCCCAGCACGCGCGCATCACCGGGCGCATCGTGCAGCTGCCGGCGCAGAACGCGCATGAAGTCGAACAACTGCTGGCCGCGATCCGCGAAGCCGGCGTCGCGGTGGAAGACGTGGAAATGCGCAAGGCCGACCTGGAAGACGTGTTCATCGACCTGATGGCGGGCGAGCAGACGCCGCTGGAGGTCTCGCGATGATGGCTGTCACAGGCTGGCGCGCGCTCCTGTACAAGGAAACGCTGCGCTTCTGGAAGGTCGGCTTCCAGACCGTCGGCGCGCCGGTGCTCACCGCGCTGCTGTACCTCATGGTGTTCGGCCATGTGCTCGAAGGCCGCGTGACGGTCTACGGCACCGTGGGCTACACCGCTTTCCTGATCCCCGGCCTCGTGATGATGAGCGTGCTGCAGAACGCGTTCGCGAACAGCTCGTCTTCGATCATCCAGAGCAAGATCATGGGCAACCTCGTGTTCGTGCTGCTCACGCCGCTGTCGCACTGGGGCTGGTTCTTCGCCTACGTGGGCTCCTCGGTGATCCGCGGGCTGGCGGTGGGTGTGGGCGTGTTCGCCGTGACCGTCTTCTTCGCCGTGCCGAGCTTCGTGGCGCCGGTGTGGATACTGGTGTTCGCGCTGCTGGGCTCGGCCATGCTGGGCACGCTCGGCCTCATCGCCGGGCTCTGGGCCGAGAAGTTCGACCAGATGGCCGTGTTCCAGAATTTCCTGATCATGCCCATGACCTTCCTGTCGGGCGTGTTCTATTCGATCGGCTCGCTGCCGCCGTTCTGGCAGAGCGTGAGCCACCTGAACCCCTTCTTCTACATGATCGACGGCTTCCGCTACGGTTTCTTCGGGGTGAGCGACGCTTCGCCCTGGCTGAGCTTCGGCATCGTCGGTTCCGCCTGGCTGGTGGTGAGCGCGATTGCCGTCCACCTCCTGCGCATCGGCTACAAAATCCGCGGCTGAACCCGCCTTCCAAGACCCCATGACCGCTGACGAACTCCAAGCCATCATCGCTGCCCATCTGCCGTGCGAGCACATCACGCTCGAGGGCGACGGCCGACATTGGTACGCGACCATCGTCTCGGCCGAATTCGAGGGCAAGCGCGCCATCCAGCGCCACCAGCGGGTCTACGCCACCCTCGGTGCGAAAATGCACACCGACGAGGTGCATGCGCTCTCGATGAAGACCTACACGCCGGCCGAATGGGCCGCCGTGGACAAATGACTTTCCGGCCCCTGCGGGCCTCCTGATTTCGCTGGATCCTTCATGGACAAACTTCTGATTCGCGGCGGGCGTGAGCTTCGCGGCGAAGTGCTCATTTCCGGCGCCAAGAACGCCGCGCTGCCCGAGCTGTGCGCAGCGCTGCTGACCGACCAGCCCGTGGTGCTGCACAACGTGCCGCGCCTGCAGGACGTGTCGACCATGCTCAAGCTGGTGCGCAACATGGGCGTGACGGCCGAGGCCGACGACAACGGCACCGTGCGTCTGAACGCCGGCGAGCTCGGCAACCCCGAGGCCCCCTACGAACTGGTGAAGACCATGCGCGCCTCGGTGCTGGCATTGGGCCCGCTGCTGGCGCGCTTCGGCCACGCCAAGGTGTCGCTGCCGGGCGGCTGCGCCATCGGCTCGCGGCCGGTCGACCAGCACATCAAGGGCCTGCAGGCGATGGGCGCCGAGATCGTGGTCGAGCACGGCTACATGGTCGCGCGCCTGCCCGAGGGCCGCACGCGGCTGAAGGGCGCGCGCATCCTGACCGACATGGTCACCGTCACCGGCACCGAGAACTTCCTCATGGCCGCCGCGCTGGCCGAGGGCGAGACGCTGCTCGAGAACGCCGCGCAGGAGCCCGAGATCGTCGACCTCGCCGAGATGCTGATCCGCATGGGCGCGAAGATCGAAGGCCACGGCACCAGCCACATCCGCATCCAGGGCGTCGAGAAGCTGCACGGCTGCGAACACGCCGTGGTGGCCGACCGCATCGAGGCCGGCACCTTCCTGTGCGCCGTGGCGGCCACCGGCGGCGAGGCCTTCCTGCGCCACGCGCGCGGCGACCACCTCGACGCCGTGATCGACAAGCTGCGCGACGCCGGCTGCACCGTCCTGACCGAGCCCAACGGCATCCGCATCGGCTCGCAGGGCCCGGCCTACGACCACCTGAAGGCGCAGAGCTTCAGCACGACCGAATACCCCGGCTTCCCGACCGACATGCAGGCCCAGTTCATGGCCCTGAACGTGATCGCGCGCGGCGCTTCGATGGTCACCGAGACCATCTTCGAGAACCGCTTCATGCACGTGAACGAGATGGTGCGCCTGGGCGCGCGCATCCACGTCGAAGGCAAGGTCGCGATGGTCGAGGGCGTGCAACAGCTCTCGGGCGCCACCGTGATGGCCACCGACCTGCGCGCCTCCGCCAGCCTCGTCATCGCCGGCCTCGTGGCCGAGGGCGAGACGCTGGTCGACCGCATCTACCACCTCGACCGGGGCTACGACCGCATGGAATCGAAACTGCGCGGCCTCGGTGCCGACATTGAACGCGTGACCGGAGCCGCCGCATGATCACCCTGGCTCTTTCCAAAGGCCGCATCTTCGAAGAGACGATGCCCCTGCTGGCCGCCGCCGGCATCGAGGTCACCGAAGACCCCGAGAAATCGCGCAAGCTCATCCTCGACACCACCCGCCCCGACGTGCGCGTGGTGCTGGTGCGCGCCTCCGACGTGCCCACCTACGTGCAGTACGGCGGCGCCGACCTGGGCGTGACCGGCCTGGACGTGCTGCTCGAGCACGGCAACCAGGGCCTGTACCAGCCGCTGGACCTGCGCATCGCGGCCTGCCGCCTCAGCGTGGCCGTGCGCGCCGACTACGACTACGCCTCGGCCGTGAAGCAGGGCTCGCGCCTGCGCGTGGCGACCAAGTACGTGGGCCTGTCGCGCGACTTCTTCGCCAGCAAGGGCGTGCACGTCGACCTGATCAAGCTCTACGGCAGCATGGAACTGGCGCCGCTCACGGGCCTGGCCGACGCCATCGTCGACCTGGTCTCTACCGGCAACACGCTCAAGGCCAACCACCTCGTCGAGGTGGAGCGCATCATGGACATCAGCGCCCGGCTGGTCGTCAACCAGGCCGCGCTCAAGCTCAAGCGCGAACCCATCCGCCGCATCATCGACGCCTTCGCGTCCGCCATTCCCTCCGCCTGAACCTCAAGCCCATGACTCTGCAAGCAGCCCCCGCCCGACTGTCCACGAACTCAGCCAGCTTCGACGCTGAATTCAAGGCGCGGCTGCATTGGTCCGCGGACGCGGACGCGGCGATCGAGAAGGTGGTGGCCGACATCCTCGCCGACGTGCAAAAGCGCGGCGACGAGGCGGTGCTGGAGTACACCAACCGCTTCGACAAGCTCGACGCGAAGACGCTGCCCGAGCTCGAACTCACGCAGGCCGAACTGAAGGCCGCCTTCGAGGCGCTCCCCGCTGTGCAGCGCGACGCGCTCGAAGCCGCCGCGCGCCGCGTGCGCAGCTACCACGAGGCGCAGAAGAAAGCCTCGGGCGAAAGCTGGAGCTACCGCGACGCCGACGGCACGCTGCTCGGCCAGAAGGTCACGCCGCTGGACCGCGTGGGCATCTACGTGCCGGGCGGCAAGGCCGCATACCCGTCGAGCGTGCTGATGAACGCCATTCCCGCGCACGTCGCGGGCGTGGGCGAGATCATCATGGTCGTGCCCACGCCGAAGGGCGAGAAGAACCAGCTCGTGCTCGCCGCCGCCTACGTGGCCGGCGTGACGCGCGGCTTCACCGTCGGCGGTGCGCAGGCTGTGGCCGCGCTGGCCTACGGCACGGCCACCATCCCGGCCTGCGACAAGATCACCGGCCCCGGCAACGCCTACGTGGCCGCCGCCAAGCGTCGCGTGTTCGGCACCGTGGGCATCGACATGATCGCCGGCCCGAGCGAGATCCTGGTGCTGGCCGACGGTTCCACGCCGCCCGACTGGGTGGCCATGGACCTGTTCAGCCAGGCCGAGCACGACGAACTGGCGCAAAGCATCCTGCTGTGCCCCGACGCCGCCTACATCGACCGCGTGCAGGCCGAGATCGACCGCCTGCTGCCGACCATGCCGCGCGCCGAGATCATCGCCGCCTCGCTCAACGGCCGCGGCGCGCTGATCCACACGAAGAGCATGGAAGAGGCCTGCGAGATCAGCAACCGCATCGCCCCCGAACACCTCGAGGTGAGCAGCAGCGAGCCGCACCGCTGGGAACCGCTGCTGCGCCACGCCGGCGCGATCTTCCTGGGCAACTTCACCAGCGAGAGCCTGGGCGACTACTGCGCCGGCCCGAACCACGTGCTGCCCACGAGCGGCACGGCGCGTTTCTCGAGCCCGCTGGGCGTGTACGACTTCCAGAAGCGCTCCAGCCTCATCGAGGTGAGCGAGGCTGGCGCGCAGGTGCTGGGCCCGATCGCGGTCACGCTGGCCGAAGGCGAGGGCCTGCAGGCGCACGCCGAAGCCGCGCGCATGCGCCTGCGTAAGATCTGAGGCTCCAACAACCCCGCTTCAGGGAGGAGCACGCCAGATGATTCAACGCCTCTATCGCTCGCGATTTTTCCGCTTCGCCACCGGCCTCGTTGCCGGTGCCGCCTTGCTGGCCGCCTGCACCCAGATGCCGCAAAACCGCGCCGAGACGACCGCGATGGCGGCCACGTCCAGTGCTGCAAAGCCTGCACCCGCGCCGGCCCAGCTCGGCACGCAATGGGGCGAAGGCATCGAGTCGAAGACCCGCACGGTGGCTGCCAAGCGCCTGTCCGACCAGCCCGACGACGTGGCCTCGATCGGCTACAACGACGCGGCCAGCGTGCGCCGCGACGCGGGCAGCAACCCCGAGCGCCGGCTGAACCTGCAGCTGGCCCAGGGCGACATCGAATGGTCGGTGCTCGACGAGAACGACCGTCCGCTGCCGTTGCAGCGCGCACGTCGAAGCGGCAACGACATGTTCCGCCTCGCCGGTGTCGAAGGCGCGCGCTACACGCTGCGCTTTCGCAACCTCAGCGACCGCAGCTACGAGGTGATCGCCACCGTTGACGGCCTGGACGTGCTCAACGGCAAGCCTGGCAGCCTGCGCAACGGCGGCTACGTGCTGCGCCCGCAGCAGACGCTCAACATCGAAGGCTTCCGCAAGAGCCAGAGCGAAGTGGCCGCCTTCCGTTTCGCCACGCCGGGCCGCGCCTACGCCGCGAACACCGAGGCCGGCGACGTGCGCAACATCGGCGTGATCGGCGCCGCGCTGTTCGAGCTCGAAGAGCCGAACGCCCCGCGCCGCACCCGCCGCGACGCCTCGCCGTCGCAGCCCAGCGCCTTCCCGGCCGACGGCGCGTACGCGCCGCCGCCGCGCTACCGCAAGTAAGCCAGCGAGGCCATGCAACGCGCCGCCGTCCTGCTGTTGCCGCGCCTGCCGGCGCTGCTGCTCGCCCTGGCGGCCGGTGCGATCGGCGCCGGCGCGCAGGCCATGAGCATCCGCGAGCTGCGCACGCTCGAAGCCAACGAGAAGGACGGCAAGGCCTACGCCAGCTACTACCTCGTCGGCGTGCTCGAAGGCCTGCGCGAGGGTGTCGAGTCGTCGCAGCGCAACGGCCAGGTGCCGCCGTTCTGCATCGAGGGCCGCCGCCTCGAACCCTCGATGGCCCGTTCGCTCTACCAGACCGAGCTGAGCCGCAACGCCGACAGCTACGAAGCCGACATGCCCGTGCAACTGGTCATGGCCGGCGCCCTCCGCAACAGCTACCGCTGCACCCGATGACCGTTTCCGATTCTTCCGCCTCCGACAACCGCCTGCCTCTCGACCGCATCCGCGCCGACGTGCGCGCCATGCACGCCTACGCGGTGCAGGACGCGCGCGGCTTCCTCAAGCTCGACGCGATGGAGAACCCCTACGGCCTGCCGCCCGCGCTGCAGGCCGAACTCGGCGCGCGCCTGGGCGCACTGGCGCTCAACCGCTACCCCGGCGACCGCGGCGCCGACCTGCAGCGCGCGCTGGCCGCCCATGCGGGCCTGCCCGAAGGCTTCAGGCTGATGCTGGGCAACGGCTCGGACGAACTGATCTCGCTGCTGGGCATCGCCTGCGACCAGCCCGGCGCCGCCGTGCTGGCGCCCGTGCCCGGCTTCGTCATGTACGCGATGAGCGCCCAGCTGCAGGGCCTTCGCTTCGTCGGCGTGCCGCTCACGGCCGATTTCGAGCTCGACGAGGCCGCCATGCTGGCCGCCATCGCGCGCGAGAAGCCGGCCATCGTCTACCTCGCCTACCCGAACAACCCGACCGCCAACCTCTGGGACGACGCCGTCATCGAGAAGATCGTGCAGGCCCAGGGCGTGCAGGGCGGCCTGGTGGTGATCGACGAGGCCTACCAGCCCTTTGCCGCCCGCAGCTACATCGATCGGCTCGCGAACCACCGCCACGTGCTGCTGATGCGCACCCTGAGCAAGTTCGGCCTGGCCGGCATCCGCCTGGGCTACCTCATGGGCCCCGCCGCGCTGGTCGCCGAGATCGACAAGGTGCGCCCGCCGTACAACATCAGCGTGCTCAACTGCGAGGCCGCGCTGTTCGCGCTGGAGCACGCCGCCGTGTTCGAGGCCCAGGCGCGCCAGATCCGCGAGGGGCGCGACCAGCTCATGGCCGCGCTGGCCCGGCTGCCGGGCGTGAAGACCTGGCCCAGCGACGCCAACATGATCCTGCTGCGCGTGCCCGATGCCACCCGTACCTTCGAGGGCATGAAGGCCCGTGGGGTGCTGGTGAAGAACGTTTCTAAAATGCATGAACTGCTCGCCAACTGCCTGCGCCTCACCGTCGGAACGGCCGACGAGAACGCGCAGATGCTGGCGGCGCTCGAAGCCTCACTATGACCACCCCCACGACCCCGGGCAGCACCGATCGCATCGCGACGGTCACCCGCCACACCGCCGAGACGAAGATCACGGTCAGCGTCAACCTCGACGGCACCGGCAAGGCCAAGCTCTCCACGGGCATCGGCTTTTTCGATCACATGCTCGACCAGATCGCCCGCCACGGGTTGATCGACCTGGACATCGACTGCGAGGGCGACCTGCACATCGACGGCCACCACACCGTGGAAGACGTGGGCATCACGCTCGGCCAGGCCGTGGCCAAGGCCATCGGCGACAAGAAGGGCATCCGCCGCTACGGCCATGCCTACGTGCCGCTGGACGAAGCGCTGAGCCGCGTCGTCATCGACTTCTCGGGCCGCCCCGGCCTCGTGATGCACGTGCCCTTTACCAGCGGGATGATCGGCACCTTCGACAGCCAGCTCACCTACGAGTTCTTCCAGGGCTTCGTGAACCACGCCTTCGTCACGCTGCACATCGACAACCTGAAGGGCGTGAACGCGCACCACCAGTGCGAGACCGTGTTCAAGGCCTTCGCGCGCGCCATGCGCGGCGCGCTGGAACTCGATCCGCGCTCCGTCGGCGTTATTCCTTCGACCAAGGGTTCGCTCTGAAATCCCTCAGCGAACAGCTATGAAATCTGTAGCAAAGAATTCCGTCGCGGTCGTCGACTACGGCATGGGCAACCTGCACTCCGTGTCGCAGGCTGTGCGCCATGCGGCCGACCAGGTGGGCGTGGAGGTGTTCGTCACCTCCGACCCGGACGTGGTGCGCCAGGCCACCCGCGTGGTGCTGCCGGGGCAGGGCGCCATGCCCGACTGCATGCGCGAACTGCGCGACTCGGGCCTGCTCGAATCGGTGCTCGAGGCCGCGGCCAGCAAGCCGCTCTTCGGCGTGTGCGTGGGCATGCAGATGCTGCTGTCGCGCAGCGACGAAGGCCCAACCGACGGCCTGGGGCTCATTCCCGGCGAGGTCGTCAAGTTCGACCTGGCCGGCCGCCTGCAGCCCGACGGCAGCCGCTTCAAGGTGCCGCAGATGGGCTGGAACCAGGTGCGCCAGGCCCAGCCGCACGCGGTGTGGGCGGGCATTCCCGACCAGAGCTACTTCTATTTCGTGCACAGCTTCTACGCATGTCCGGCGGATGCCCGGCACAGCGTGGGCGAGGCCGATTACGGGGCATGCTTTACCGCGGCCATCGCACGCGATAACATTTTTGCAACCCAGTTCCACCCGGAGAAGAGTGCGGACCATGGGCTGCAGCTGTATCGCAACTTCCTCCACTGGAATCCCTGACCTTATATTCCCGCCCGGGCCGCACCGTTCGCAGCCCGGCTTTCGCACACTCGCGTCACTTCCATGCTCCTCATTCCCGCCATTGATCTCAAAGACGGCCACTGCGTTCGCCTCAAGCAGGGCGACATGGACCAGTCCACCATCTTCAGCGAAGACCCCGCCGCCATGGCCCGCAAATGGGTCCAGGCCGGCGCGCGCCGGCTGCACCTGGTCGATCTGAATGGCGCCTTCGCCGGCAAGCCGCAGAACCACGCGGCGATCAAGGCGATCCTGAAGGAGGTCGGCGACGACATTCCGGTGCAGCTGGGCGGCGGCATCCGCGACCTGGACACCATCGAGCGCTACATCGACGACGGCCTGCGCTACGTGATCATCGGCACCGCCGCGGTCAAGAACCCCGGCTTCCTGAAGGACGCCTGCAGCGCCTTCGGCGGCCACATCATCGTGGGGCTCGATGCCAAGGACGGCAAGGTCGCCACCGACGGCTGGAGCAAGCTCACGGGCCACGAAGTGGCCGACCTGGGCAAGAAGTTCGAGGACTACGGCGTCGAATCGATCATCTACACCGACATCGGCCGCGACGGCATGCTCTCGGGCATCAACATCGACGCCACCGTCAAGCTCGCGCAGGCGCTGACCATCCCGGTCATCGCATCGGGCGGCCTGTCGAACATGGCCGACATCGACCAGCTCTGCGCGGTCGAGTCCGAAGGCGTCGAGGGCGTGATCTGCGGCCGCGCCATCTACTCGGGCGACCTCGACTTCGCCGCCGCCCAGGCGCGCGCGGACGCGCTGGCCGGCGCCTGACGCTTTTCCCCAGCAGCGCGTGCTCTCCGCGCTTGCCATTGCCAACTACCGCTCGCTGCGCCAGCTGACGGTGCCGCTGGGCCGCCTCACGGTGGTCACGGGCGCCAACGGCAGCGGCAAGTCGAGCGTGTACCGTGCGATGCGGCTGCTGGCCGACATCGCCAACGGTGGCGTGATCCGCTCGCTGGTGCGCGAGGGCGGGCTGTCTTCCACGCTGTGGGCCGGGCCCGAGCGCTTTTCGGCGGCCATGCTGCGCGGCGAGCAGCCGGTGCAGGGCACCACGCGCAGCGAGCCGGTGGCGCTGAAGCTGGGCTTCGCCGGCGCCGAGGCCGACGATTTCGGCTACGCCATCGACATCGGCCTGCCGCCGCCGAGCCCGTCCTCGGCCTTCTCGCACGACCCGCAGATCAAGCACGAGGCGATCTGGAGCGGCCCGCTGCTGCGCCCCTCCACGCACCTGGTCGACCGCAAGGGCGCCGCGCTGCGCCTGCGCGACGGCAAGGGCTGGCAGGCCGTCGGCCGGCCGATTCCCGCCTTCGCCAGCATGATGACCGAGCACGCCGACCCGCGCGACGCGCCCGAGATGCTCACGCTGCGCGAGCAGATGCGCTCCTGGCGCTTCTATGACCACTTCCGCTCGGACGCCGACGCCCCGGCGCGTCAGCCGCAACTGGGCACCTACACGCCTGTGCTGGCGAACGATGGGGGCGATCTGGCCGCGGCCCTGCAGACCGTCCGCGAGATCGGCGACGGCGAGACGCTCGACAGCGCCGTGGACGACGCCTTCCCGGGCGCCCGCATCGAGGTGCAGGCGAACGGCGACCGCTTCGAGACGCTGATGCACCAGCACGGCCTGCTGCGGCCCCTGACGGCCGCCGAACTGTCGGACGGCACCCTGCGCTACCTGCTGTGGATCGCGGCGCTGCTGACGCCCCGTCCGCCTGCGCTGCTGGTGCTCAACGAGCCCGAGACCAGCCTGCACCCCGACCTGCTGCCCGCGCTCGGCCGCCTCATCGCGCAGGCCGCGCGGTCGTCGCAGGTGATCGTGGTGTCGCATGCGGCGCGCCTGATCGCCGCCCTGGACGACAGCGACGGCCTGCAGCCGGTGGTGCTCGAAAAGCGCTTCGGCGAGACCCGCATCGCGAACCTCGACATGAGCGAGATCCCGCGCTGGGAGTGGCCGACGCGCTAGGGACGAAGGGCAGACGGGCCTACTCGGCCTTCACCGCCATCGTCTGGATGATCGTTTCCAGCTGCGCGCTCATCGGCAGGTTGAGGCTTTCCCCCGAAGGCAGCTTGCGCATGAACCAGCGCTTGTACTGGCGGTGGATCTCGCCGTCTTCCGCCAGCACCTGGAAGGTATCGACCACCACCTTGTTGAGCTGCGGGTCGCCCTTGCGGTACATGACCGCGTACGGGTCGTAGGAGAGGAAGTCGCCCACCACCTCGTACTGCGCCTTGGCGGCGTCGCGGGCGATCAGGCCGTAGAGCAGCACGTCGTCGGTGGCGAAGGCGTCGGCCTGGCCTTCTTTCACGAGCGCGAACGACTCGGCATGGTCGCGCGCCACCTTCAGCTCGATGTTGAGCTTGAACTTCTGCGACAGGTCGCGCAGCGTCTTCTCGTTGGTGGTGCCAGCCGTCACGGCCACCTTCTTGCCGGCCAGGTCGCGGAACGACTGGATCGGCGCGCCCTTCTTCACCAGCACCTTGGTGCCCGAGACGAACATGGTCGGCGAGAAGGCCACGCGCTTCTGGCGCTCCAGGTTGCTGGTGGTGGAGCCGCACTCGAGGTCGACCTGGCCGCTCACGACCGCGTCGATGCGCGAGTCGGAGGTGACGGGCACCCACTTGATCGTGAGGCTCTTGTTGACCGTGTCCTCGATGGCCGTGACGAGCGCGCGGCACAGCTCGATGGAATAGCCGATTGGCTCCTTGCGCGCGTTGAGGTACGAGAAGGGCACCGAGGCCTCGCGGTGGCCGATGGCGATGGTGCCGCTCTCGCGCACCTTGGCCAGCGTGCCGGTGAGGAGTTCCTGCGCCTGCGCCTGCGCAGGGCCGGCCGGCAAGGCCAGGACCACGGCCGCCAGCAGCCATGCGGCGGCAGCGGAGGGCAGCGTGGCGATGCGCGTCATGGCGTGGCGCCTCACGCGTGCGCCGGATGGGCGAGGGTGGCGGCGGCTTCCTCGTCGAGCACCTTGGCGTTGGCCTCGGCATCGCTCTCGGACAGCAGCTCGCCCTCCCATTTGGCGACCACGGCCGTGGCGATGGAGTTGCCCACCGCGTTGGTGGCCGAGCGGCCCATGTCCAGGAAGGTGTCCACGCCCAGGATCAGCAGCAGGCCGGCCTCGGGAATGTCGAAGTGGTTCAGCGTGGCGGCGATCACCACCAGCGAGGCGCGCGGCACGCCGGCCATGCCCTTGGAGGTGAGCATCAGGATCAGCAGCATGGTGATCTGCGTGCTGATCGGCATGTGGATGTCGTAGGCCTGCGCGATGAACAGCACGGCGAAGGTGCAGTACATCATCGAGCCGTCGAGGTTGAACGAATAGCCCATCGGCATCACGAAGCTGGAGATCTTGCGCTTCACGCCGAAACGGTCGAGCGCCTGCAGGATCTTCGGGTACGCGGCTTCGGAGCTCGCGGTGGCGAACGAGAGCAGGAACGCCTCCTTGATGAGCACCAGCAGCTTGAACACGCGCGGCCCCAGGAACAGCAGGCCGGCCATGATCAGCACGCCCCACAGCACGAACAGGCCCAGGTAGAAGTCGCGCATGAACACGGCGAACTTGACGAGAATGCCCAGCCCGTTCACGGCCACGGTGGCGGCCATGGCCGCCAGCACCGCCAGCGGCGCGAGCTTCATGACGTAGCCCGTGATCTTGAGCATGGCGTGCGACAGCTCCTCAATGGCGGCCACCAGCGTCTTGGCCTTGTCGCCGAGCGAGGCCAGCGCCACGCCGAAGAACATCGAGAACACCACGATCTGCAGGATCTCGTTGTTGGCCATCGCCTCCACGAACGACTTGGGCACCGTGTGGCTCACGAAGTCCTTGAAGGTGAACTTGTTGGTCGCCAGGTTGGCCGAGGCGCCGATGTCCGGCAGCGGCAGGCCCAGGTTCTCGCCGGGCTTGAGCAGGTTGGCCATCACCAGGCCGATCACCAGCGAGATCAGCGAGGCGGTGAGGAACCAGCCGATGGCCTTGCCGAACACGCGGCCCACCGACTTGGCGTCACCCATGTGCGCGATGCCCACCACCAGCGTGGAGAACACCAGCGGGCCGATCAGCATCTTGATCAGGCGCAGGAAGACGTCGGAGACGATGGAGACGTAGTCCGCGATCTCCTTGGCGGCCTTCTTGTCGGGAAAGCTGGTGAAGATCATGTAACCGACGATGATGCCGAGCACCATGGCGATCAGGATCCAGGCGGCCATGGGCAGCTTTTTCTTCATGCGTATCCCCTTTGTCGTGTGAGAGTGGTTCTTTTCGAGTGCACGGGACCGACCCGGCACAGGGTATCCAAGAAAGGCGGATGCACGCAATGGCCCGCTGTCAGGATGCGGCGGCTGCCTACAATTCCTCACATGGATATCCGCTCGATCGAGTTTCGAGGCCAGCCGGCGTTGCACGCCGTGGCGGCCGATGGCAGCACGCTGACGGTGGCGCTGCATGGCGCCCAGGTGCTTTCCTGGGCCCCGGCCCGCGGTGGGGAGCGACTGTATCTGAGTCCGAAGGCCGTTTTTGACGGCCAAACTGCCATCCGCGGCGGCATTCCCCTGTGCTGCCCCCAGTTCAACCAGCGCGGCATGCTCCCCAAGCATGGCTTCATGCGCAATCTGCCTTGGATTCGCGAGGAATCGGGCGCGCCCGACACGCTGCGGCTGGTGCTGCGCGACAACGAAGCCACCCGCCGGCTCTGGCCGCATGCCTTCGAGGCGCGGATGGACGCCACGCTCGCAGCCGGCCAGCTGCGCACCGCGCTCACCCTGACCAACACCGGCGACACGCCCTGGCCGTTCTCGGCCGCGCTGCACACCTACCTGCGCGTGGACGACATCGCCGCGGTGCGCCTCGAAGGCCTGCAGGGCGCCGCCCGCTGGGACGCGGTGCGCGACGTGCGCCAGACCGAAACCGCCGCCGCGCTGCAGTTCGACGCCGAGTTCGACAGCGTCTACGCGGCCCCGGCGCAGCCGCTGCGGCTGGTGCAGCCCGGCGGCACGCTCGAAATCACCCAGAGCGAAACCTGCACCGAAACCGTGGTCTGGAACCCCGGCGCCGCGCTCGGTGCGACACTCGCGGACATGCCCCCAGAGGGCTTCCGCCACATGCTGTGCGTCGAGGCGGCCCGCATCGACGAACCCGTCGTGCTGGCGCCCGGCGCCCAATGGCAGGGCTGGCAACAGCTTTGCGTTCTCTGATTTCTCCCTGGTTCACCACCCCATGCTTGCCAAACGCATCATTCCCTGCCTCGACGTCACCGGCGGCCGCGTCGTCAAGGGCGTCAACTTCCTCGAGCTGCGCGATGCCGGCGATCCGGTCGAGATCGCGGCGCGCTACAACGCACAGGGCGCCGACGAACTGACCTTCCTGGACATCACGGCCACCAGCGACGGCCGCGACCTGATCCTGCCGATCATCGAAGCGGTGGCCTCGCAGGTCTTCATTCCGCTGACCGTGGGCGGCGGCGTGCGCACCGTGGCCGACGTGCGCCGGCTGCTCAACGCGGGTGCCGACAAGACCAGCTTCAACTCGGCCGCCATCGCCGACCCGCAGGTGATCAGCGACGCGGCCCAGAAGTACGGCTCGCAGTGCATCGTGGTCGCCATCGACGCCAAGCGCCGCAGCCCCGAAGACGCCGCCACGCGCGGCGCGGGCTGGGACGTGTACAGCCACGGCGGGCGCAAGAACACCGGCCTGGACGTGGTGCAGTGGGCGACCGAGATGGCGCGCCGCGGCGCGGGCGAGATCCTGCTCACCAGCATGGACCGCGACGGCACCAAGAGCGGCTTCGACCTGGCCCTGACGCGCGCCGTGAGCGACGCGGTCAACGTGCCCGTCATCGCCTCGGGCGGCGTCGGCAGCCTCGACGACCTGGCCGACGGCATCCAGAAGGGCGGCGCCGACGCGGTGCTGGCCGCGAGCATCTTCCACTACGGCGAGCACACCGTGGGCGAGGCCAAGGCGCGCATGGCCGAGCGCGGGATTCCCGTGCGCATCGACGCCTGAGCGGGACCGGAAGGGTCTTTTCCTATCCTCGACAATATCCCCATGAATTGGCTCGATGAAGTGAAGTGGGACGCGAACGGGTTAGTGCCCGTGATCGCCCAGGAACAAGGCACGAACGACGTGCTCATGTTCGCGTGGATGAACCGCGAGGCGCTCGAGAAGACCGCCGAGCTGGGCCGCGCGGTGTATTTCAGCCGCTCGCGCAACAAGCTGTGGTTCAAGGGCGAGGAGTCGGGCCACGTGCAGACCGTGCACGAGATCCGCCTCGACTGCGACAACGACGTGGTGCTGCTCAAGGTGACCCAGCTGGGTCACGAGCCCGGCATCGCCTGCCACACCGGCCGCCACAGCTGCTTCTTCAGCAAGTACGAGAAGGGCCAGTGGACCGTGGTCGAACCGGTCTTGAAAGACCCGGAGTCGATCTACAAATGAGCGCCACAGTGAACGATTCGAACACCTCCGACGCGCTCGCCCGCCTGGCCGCGGTGCTCGAGAGCCGCCTGCCCGCGAACGGCGGCGACCCCGAGAAAAGCTACGTCGCCCGGCTGCTGCACAAGGGCCCCGACGCCTTCCTCAAGAAGATCGGCGAGGAAGCCACCGAGGTCGTGATGGCCGCCAAGGACGCGGACCACGGCGGCGACCGCTCGAAAATAGTGAACGAAGTGGCCGACCTGTGGTTCCACACCATGGTGGCGCTGGCCCACTACGGTTTCTCGCCGGCCGACGTGGTCGCGGAGCTCGAGCGCCGCGAGGGCACCAGCGGCATCGAGGAAAAAGCCCTGCGCAAGGTGCAGGCCCGCGAAGCTTCCAACGACTGAATGATCGATTGAAAGGGCATCGACCATGGCCAATGACATCGTGAACGTGGAACCCGACGACTCCCTCAAGACCTGGGGCTGGGTCAGCTACGTGCTGCACCTGATCGTGGCCATCGGCGCGGTCGTGCCGGGCGCGCAGGCCTCCGTGCTGCTGCTGCTCATCGCCCTGTTGATCGATTTCGTGAAGCGCGACGACGCGGCCGGCACCTGGCAGGCCTCGCACTTCAGCTGGCGCATCCGCTCGGTGCTGTGGGCCGGCCTGCTGTACATCGTCACCTCGTGGCTCTGGCTGCTGCTGTTCGTGCCGGGCTGGATCGCCTGGAGCCTGATTTCGCTGTGGTTCCTCTACCGGATCGTGAAAGGCATGATCCGCATGAACGACAGCCGTCCCATGGAACCCAAAGATGTCATCTGATCCGAACTGCGTCTTCTGCAAAATCATCGAAGGCAAGATCCCCTCGCGCAAGGTCTACGAAGACGACGACCTGTTCGGTTTCCATGACATCTCGCCCTGGGCGCCGGTGCATTTCATGCTGGTGCCGAAGAAACACATCGCCTCGATGGCGCAGCTCACGCCCGAGGATTCGGCGCTCATGGGCAAGATCATGACGCTGGCCCCCCAGCTGGCGCTGGAGCAGGGCTGCCGGCCCTATCCGGACGGCGGCTACCGCGTCGTCGTGAACACCGGCGCCGAGGGCGGGCAGGAGGTTCACCATCTCCATGTGCACGTCATGGGCGGCCCTCGCCCCTGGCTTCGCGGCTGAGCAGGGTTAAGCCAAACTGTCACATTCCCCCCGACTAAAATCGGACACATTCTTAGGAGTTCTCCATGGGTTCTTTTTCCATCTGGCACTGGCTGATCGTGCTGCTCGTCGTGGTCATGATCTTCGGCACCAAGAAGCTGCGGAACATGGGTTCGGATCTCGGTGGCGCCGTCAAGGGCTTCAAGGACGGCATGAAGGACGGCTCGGCCTCCCCCGACGCCTCCGCTGCACCGGCCCCCACGCAGCAAGTGACCGGCCAGCCGGCCAACAGCGACAAGTCGACGATCGACGTCGAAGCGCGCCAGAAGTCCTGAGCACCGCAGGCACACATCCGTGATCGACCTCGGCATTGAGAAGCTGGCGCTCATCGGCGTCGTGGCGCTGATCGTGATCGGGCCGGAGAAGCTGCCGCGCGTTGCACGCACGGTGGGCGCCCTGCTCGGCAAGGCGCAGCGCTACGTGAACGACGTCAAGGCCGAAGTCAACCGTTCGATGGAGCTCGACGAGCTCCGCAAGATGAAGACCACGGTCGAGGACGCGGCACGCGACGTGGAGCACAGCATCCACACCGGCGCCAGCGAGTTCGAGAAGCAGTTTTCCGGCGCGTCCGGCGACACCCTGTCGGCACTGGCCGAGCCCGAGCAGGCGGTGCCCGAATACAGGCACCCCCGCAAGAACTGGCGCCTGAAGCAGGGCGCCACGCCGAACTGGTACAAGGCGCGCAACGGCGTGCGCACCAAGGCGCTGTCGGGCGCGGCGCGGGTCGCCCGCTTCCGCCCCCACAAGATCAACTGACCACGCGCACGCCCCGCGGCGTTCCCGGGCGCCCCGTGCGCCTGTGTCTTCTCCCACGCTTTCTCCTCTCCCATGGCCGATTCCGACAACAAGAACAAAGAAGACGAGCTGGCGGGCACCGAGCAGCCGTTCGTGCAGCACCTGGTCGAGCTTCGGGACCGGCTGCTGTACTGCGTCTACGGCCTCGTGGTCGCGGGCATCCTGCTGGCGATCTGGCCCGGCCCGAGCGGGCTCATGGACATCATCGCCATGCCGATCCGCGCGCACATGCCGCCGGACGCCAAGCTGATCGCCATCGGCGTGTTCTCGCCGTTCTTCGTGCCGCTCAAGGTGCTGATGATGGCGGCCGTGCTGCTGGCGCTGCCCTGGCTCATGTACCAGGCCTGGATGTTCGTCGCGCCGGGCCTGTACAGCCACGAGAAGCGCTTCGCCTTGCCGCTGATCTTCTTCGGCAGCGTGCTGGCCTACGGCGGCATCGCCTTCGTGCAGCTGTTCGTGCTGGACAAGATGTTCGGCTTCATCCAGAAGTTCACGCCCGCGGCGGTGGCGGCCACGCCCGACATCTCGTCGTACGTCGAGGCCATCCTGTCGCTGTACATCGCCTTCGGCGTGGCCTTCCAGGTGCCGATCGTGGTGATGCTGTTGGTGCGCTTCGAGATGGTCACCATCGAGAAGCTGCGCTCGTTCCGCGGCTACTTCATCGTGATCGCCTTCGTGGTGGCCGCGGTGCTCACGCCACCCGACGTGGTCTCGCAGCTCGCGCTGGCGGTGCCGATGTGCCTGCTGTACGAGGTGGGGATCATCGGGGCGCGCTACTTCGCAGGAACGGGCAAGGCGCCCGAGGGTGAAGAAGAGGGCGCGGGTTCGGGGTCTTCCGGCAGTTCCTGATCCCCCGGATCGATCGGCTCCTGCCCCCAAAACAAAAGCGGCCTTCGGGCCGCTTTTTTGTTGCTGTCTGATCTGCGGCCGGAGCCGCTGTCGTTTCTCGCCTACTCGTTGTTGGGCAACTGCTGCCGGATCGGGCTCTTCGGTCGCAGCCCCGGCGTCACGTCCAGTTCCATCTTGTCGGTGCCGCGCTGCAGCGCGAAGCGTGCGGTGTCGCCCGGCTTGAGGCCGGCCACGGCGGTCAGCAGGGCCTGCACGCTGTCGGTCTTCTTCTCGCCCACCGATGTGATCACGTCGCCCGGGCGGATGCCGGCCTTGGCGGCGGGGCCGTTCTGCAGCACGCCGGTGATGATCACGCCCGCGTCGGCCTTCACGCCGAAAGTCTCGGCCAGTTCGGGCGACAGGTCGCTCGGCTCGACGCCGATCCAGCCGCGGCGCACCTGGCCTTCCTTCACGATGCCCTCGAGCACGATCTTGGCCATCGACACCGGAATGGCGAAGCCGATGCCCATGCTGCCGCCCGAGCGCGAGTAGATGGCGGTGTTGATGCCCTGCAGGTTGCCGTTGACGTCGATCAGCGCGCCGCCCGAGTTGCCGGGGTTGATGGCCGCGTCGGTCTGGATGAAGTTCTCGAACTGGTTGATGCCCAGCTGGTTGCGGCCCAGCGCCGAGACGATGCCGCTGGTCACGGTCTGGCCCACGCCGAAGGGGTTGCCGATGGCCAGCACCTGGTCGCCCACCAGCAGTTCGTCGGAGTTGCCCAGCACGATCACCGGCAGCTTGTCGAGCTCGATCTTGAGCACGGCCAGGTCGGTGTCGGGGTCGGTGCCGATCACCTTGCCGCGTGCGTGGCGGCTGTCGTTCAGGGTGACCTCGATCTCGTCGGCGCCCTCGACCACGTGGTTGTTGGTGAGGATGTAGCCGTCGGTGCTCACGATCACGCCGCTGCCCAGGCCCACCTGCGGCTGGTCGGCCTGGTCGCCGAAGAAGAAGCGGAACCAGGGGTCGTTGCTGCGCGGGTGGCGCTGCGCGGCCTTGCTGGTGTTGATGCTCACGACCGCCGGCGAAGCCTTCTTGGCAGCCGCGCTCAGGCTGCCCGCGGCGGGCACGGCCGGCGCGCCGCTGGGCGCTTCCACGATCGACACCACGCCGCCCAGCGAGGTCGAGCGCTTGTGGATCCACTCGGGCTTGAGCGTCGCGACGACGAAGTAGGCCGCCAGCAGGACGGTCACGGCTTGGGCAAAGAGCAGCCAGGTGCGTTTCATGAAAGCTTGAAGAAAGAGCGTTGGAAAAGCGCTGAAAGACGGCGCCGGTTGCAATTGTCCCTCAACCGGCCTGGCGCCATAGACCGCGCGGCAGGGTCGAGATTGCACGGCCTGCGGGGCGTGAATACGGGCTAACCCTTAGTATCGGCAGGCGATCCGACCCGGATCGCCCCCTCAGGCCTTCCGCGCCGCCCACCCGGCGGACGCGGCCAGGCGATTCTTTCGTCGGCGTGCCACGCTCTGCCCCTATCCGGTTCAAGGCAGGCGAGCGGCCACGATACCCCTGCTGCCATGACCTCAGAAGCTACCTACACGGACGGCGCCACGCCCGCTCCGGCGCGCACGCTCGATGCGCGCGACTACAAGACCCTGGCCCTGTCCGCCCTCGGCGGCACGCTCGAGTTCTACGATTTCGTCATCTACGTCTTCTTCGCGACCGTGCTGGGCGCGCTGTTCTTCCCCGCCGACATGCCCGACTGGCTGCGCCAGCTGCAGACCTTCGGCATCTTCGCCGCGGGCTACCTCGCGCGGCCCGTGGGCGGCATCGTCATTGCGCACTTCGGCGACCTGCTGGGGCGCAAGCGCATGTTCACGCTGTCGATCTTCCTGATGGCGGCGCCCACGCTGGTGATCGGCCTCTTGCCCACCTACGCGAGCATCGGCGTCGCGGCGCCCCTGCTGCTGCTGGCCATGCGCGTGCTGCAGGGCGCGGCCATCGGCGGCGAGATGCCCGGCGCATGGGTGTTCGTGGGCGAGCACGTGCCAGCCAAGCGCTATGGCTTCGGCATCGGCACGCTGACCTCGGGCATCACCGGCGGCATCCTGCTGGGCTCGCTGGTGGCCGTGGCCATCAACCGCCACTACTCGCCGGAGCAGGTGAACGACTTCGCCTGGCGCATTCCCTTCATCCTGGGCGGTGTGTTCGGGCTGTTCTCGGTCTACCTGCGCCGCTTTTTGCACGAGACGCCGGTCTTCAAGGAGCTGGCCGGTCGCAAGACGGTCGCCCGCGAGCTGCCGCTGCGCACCGTGCTGCGCGAGCACCGCCTGGCGAGCGTGTACGTGGGGCTGCAGACCTGGGTGCTGTCGGCCGCCATCGTCGTGGTGGTGCTGTATACGCCCACCTACCTGCAGAAGGTGCACCACATTCCGGCGGCGCTGGCGCTCGAGGCCAACGCGCTCGCCACGCTGACCCTGACCATCGGCTGCGTGATCGTCGGCTGGGCCAGCGACCGCATCGGCACGCGTGCCGTGATGCTCATCGGCTGGGGCGGCCTCTTTGCCACCGCCTACCTGTTCTACACCGGGCTGCCCGGCACGCCGGCCACGCTGTTCTGGCACTACGGGCTGGTGGGTCTCTTCGTGGGCACCATCGCCACGGTGCCGATCGCGGGCGTGCGCGCCTTTCCGGCGCCGGTGCGCTTCACGGGGCTTTCGTTCGCCTACAACATGTCTTATGCCGTCTTCGGCGGCCTGACGCCGGTGATCCTCACGCTCTGGCTGCAGCACGACACCATGGCGCCGGCGCACTACGTCGCCGCGCTGGCGGCGCTGGGCTTCCTGCTGGCCCTGTGGCCCCTGGCCGCACGCGGCCACCCGATGCGCGATGGCGCGCCGGCCGCAGGGAGCGCGACAATGTCGCGATGAGCACCACACGCCACGAACTGCTTCACGCATTCGACCTGCTGCTGGCCCCCGGGCGCTTCAAGGATTACGGACCCAACGGCCTGCAGGTCGAAGGGCGCACCGTGGTCCGCAAGATCGTCTCGGGCGTGACCGCCAGCCGCGCGCTGATCGAGGCCGCGATCCACGCCGAGGCCGATGCCATCTTCGTCCACCACGGCCTGTTCTGGCGCGGCCAGGACGGCTGCGTCACCGGCTGGATGAAGCAGCGCCTGGGCCTGCTGCTGGGCGACGACGTCAACCTCTTCGCCTACCACCTGCCGCTCGACGCGCACCCCGAACTGGGCAACAACGCGCAGCTCGGCCTGCAGCTGGGGCTCGTGGCGCACCCGGGGTCGGCCGGGCGCTTCGGCGAACAGGAACTGGGCTTCCTGGGTGCGCGCGAGAACGGCGAGAACTTCGCCAGCGCCAAGGCCCTGGCGACCCATGTCGAGAAGGTGCTGAAACGCCCCGTCACGCTGGTCGATACGGCCCACCGCCCGATCAAGAACATCGCGTGGTGCACGGGCGGCGCCCAGGGGTACTTCGAGGCCGCCATCGCGGCTGGCGCCGACGCCTTCATCACCGGCGAAATTTCCGAGCCGCAGGCGCACTACGCCCGCGAGCTGGGCGTGGCCTTCCTGGCCTGCGGCCACCACGCCACCGAGCGCTACGGCGCGCAGGCCGTGGCGGCCCATGTGGCGGCGCAGCTCGGGCTGAAACACGAATTCATCGACATCGACAACCCCGCATGAAGGCGCCGATCGCGATCACGCTCGGCGACCCGGCGGGCATCGGCCCCGAGATCATTGCCAAGGCCTTCCGCGACGCGCCCGACGCCGTGCGCGGTGCGTTCGTGGCCGGCGACGTCGGCACGCTGCGAAAAGCCTCGCAGGCGCTCGCGGCGCCGGGGCGGCTGGCATGGCCCATCGTGGAGATCGCCAGCGTCGCTGAAGTGGCGGCCGTGCCGCCGGGGTGCATCCCGGTGCTGCAAGTGATCGCGCCGCCGAAAGGCATCGCGCAGGGACGCGTCAGCGCCGAGGCCGGGCGCGCCGCTGGCGACTGCGTGGTGTGGGCCGCGCGGGCTGCGTTGCGCGGCGAGATATCGGCCCTTGTCACCGCGCCGCTGCACAAGGAAGCGCTGGCCGCGGCCGGCTTTCCGTACCCCGGCCACACCGAGCTGCTGCAGGCCGAGGCCGCCGCCCACCTGGGCCGCACCGTGGCCGACGTGCCCGTGCGCATGATGCTGGCCAACGACGAGCTGCGCACCGTGCTCGTGAGCATCCACATGTCGCTGCGCGACGCCATCGAGGCCGTGCGCTTCGACGGCGTGCTGGACACGCTGCGCATCACCCATCGCGCCTTGACCCACGCGCTCGGCCGGCCGCCGCGCATCGGCGTGGCCGGGCTCAACCCGCACGCGGGCGAGGGCGGCCTGTTCGGTTCGGAAGAGCGCACCGTCATCGCGCCGGCCATCGAGGCCGCACGCGCCGAGGGCATCGACGCCCACGGGCCCCATGCGCCCGACACCGTCTTCATGCGCGCGCGCGCCAAGGCCGGCGTGCCGTCCAGCGGCGAGTTCGACGTGGTGATCGCGATGTACCACGACCAGGGCCTGATCCCGGTCAAATACCTCGGGGTGGAGAAGGGCGTGAACGTGACGCTCGGGCTGCCGCTGGTGCGCACCAGCCCGGATCACGGCACGGCGTTCGACATTGCGGGCCAGGGCGTGGCCGATGCCTCGAGCCTCGTCGAGGCGTTGCGCATGGCTCGAACGTTGGCCGGCGCCTGAGCGCGCGGCCAGTAAGAAAAGCTCAGGGACGCTTCAGGCTGTCGCGGATTTCGCGCAGCAGCGTGATGTCTTCCGGCGTGGCGGCCGGCGCTGCCGGGGCCGCTTCTTCGGTCTTGCGCAGCTTGTTGATCTGCTTGACCATGATGAAGATGATGAAGGCGAGGATCACGAAATTGACAGCAATCGTGATGAAGTTGCCATACGCCAGCACGGGCACGCCGGCCTTCTTCAGCTCCGCCAGCGTGTTCGTCACGCCTGGCGGCACCGTGCCCAGGATCACGTAGAGGTTCGAGAAGTCGAGCTTCCCGAACACCATGCCCACGAGCGGCATGATGATGTCGGCCACGAGCGAGTCGACGATCTTGCCGAACGCCGCCCCGATGATCACGCCGACGGCGAGGTCGATGACGTTGCCCTTGACGGCAAACTCCTTGAATTCGCTGAGGATGCTCATGATTCAGAAAGGGTGCTGAAGACCTGCTGTTGAAAGGGGTGCCAGTATGCCTGCGGAAGCGGGAGGCCAAGACGGGCGGCGCGGCGGGTGATGCTGGACTGCAACTGAGGCATGACCGCTAGCGGCTCTTGCCTGGAACGGACGGAGGGTACCCAGTCTCCGTAGCTAAACCTTGCCGACTACGCTTTGGAACGTCTTGTTTCCAATTTCGCGGGATGGGTAGAACCGGTCGGATACGTCGTGGTTTGCTCTCGAAAAGAAGGCAAAACGGCGCCGTACGGGCATTCCGGAAGCATCCTGGAACGCAGGCAAAGCCCCATTGACAGTGCACTGCACTGGTACGATGAGAGGGGAGCAGTGGGGAGCGGCCGCGCGAAATCGACCTTCAAGACTTCTGTCTGTCAGAGCGCATTCACCCTGGGTGCGCCAGATTCGTGCGTGACCCCGCGATGAATTCTGCACCTTTGTTGCCTGAATTTGCCAGTTTCAGCGCGACTATAGCTGTTCAAATTTTTACATAAATGGTGCCGCATAGTGGCGGCGATCACAAGTGTTTGAAAGAGAAGCGCGATACAAGAGAGCGGATGTGCGAGCCTCGCATGCCTCCGGGAATTGCCGTTCTTTCGCCGCTTCGTTGTTGATACGACTGACTGACTTTCAAGGGACCTGAATTGAGAAGAAATGCGAAAGCCCTCGCGTGGGTGGCGCTTGCCGGCGCGGTGTTGCTCCAGGGCTGTGCCGTGGTGCCCGGCATGGGTTCGGTGGAGCCATACGAAGCGGGCGGCGAGTTGCCGTCGCAGTTCCGCTACCTTCCCGATGAAGCGCCTGAAGGCGAAATCACGCCCATCTCGCTGGCGCTGGTGCGTACGTTGGCGGAGGTGTCGCCTAAGGGGGTGCCGCCTGAGGTGAAGGCGCTATTCGGCAAAGGGGCTCGCTACACCATCGGGTCGGGTGACGTCGTGGGCGTCATCGTGTACGACCACCCTGAGTTGCTGCCCAATGCGGGTGCTGTGATTTCGCAGTCGGCCGACCCGACTGGTGTGCAGGTGGCGCCAGGCTTCATCGTCGATGCGGATGGTGAGATTGCCTTTCCCTACATCGGTCGCGTGCGCGTGGCAGGTCTGAGCGAAGGCGACGCTTCTGACCTGATCGGAAAGCTGCTGCGGCCGCATGTTCGCGATCCGCAAGTGACGGTGCGCATCCAGTCCTTCAGAAGCCGGCGAGCTTATGTGGAAGGCGAAGTGCGCGTTCCGGGGTCTCAGATCTTCACTGATGTGCCCATGACGCTGAACGAGGCAATCAACCGTGCCGGTGGCATGACGGCCAATGCCAATCGCGCGGCCGTCACGCTCATTCGCGATGGCCGCTCAGTCCCGATCGACATGACCCGGCTGCGCGAGGCTGGCTACGACGGGAACAACATCCCACTGAAGAACGGTGACACCGTCCGCGTGGCGCATCGGGAAGATTCCAAGGTCTTCGTGATGGGCGAAATCATGGCGCCCGTTGCCCTGTCCATGCGCAGCAATGGCCGGTTGAGCCTTAGCGAGGCCCTGGGCGAGGCGGGTGGTCCGATGACGACCACCTCCAACGCCGGCCAGATCTACGTGATTCGTCAAGGCGCGACCGGCGCACCAGCCATCTTCCATCTGAACGCCAAGAACCCGGCGACGTTGGCGTTGGCAAGCCAGTTCCGGTTGCAGTCGCATGACGTGGTTTATGTCGACCCGGTGCCGCTGGTCAAGTGGAACCGCGTGGTCAGTTTGATCCTGCCGTCGGCACAGGTGGTCAACAACGCCAGCGAGGTTTACATCAGGCACCGCTAATCGAGTCTGGATCCGGAGCGAGTTCTTGAGGTTCGCATCACGGGTCTGTCCACTTTGAAGTCAGCAGCCGCGAACGCGGTGTGGCGGCATGACTCTTGATTGAGTCTGTCGCCAATTTTTCGTCTCCAGCGCTTTCAAATATGCAAGTCATCCAATCAACTCAACCTATCGCGATCATCGGTCTCGGCTACGTGGGCCTTCCTCTCGCCGTGGAATTTGGCAAGAAGCGTCGGGTGGTCGGCTTCGACATCAATGCCAAACGCATTACTGAGCTGCAGGGTGGACACGATCACACGCTCGAGACCACCGGCGAAGAGTTGAAGGCGGCAACGCAACTGGCGTTCACCTCACATGCAGATGATTTGCGTGACTGCGCTGTCTTTGTCGTGACCGTGCCTACGCCGATCGACAACGCGAATCGGCCCGACCTGACGCCGCTGGTCAAGGCCAGCGAAACCGTCGGCAAGGTCATGTCGAAGGGGGCGATCGTCATCTTCGAATCGACGGTCTATCCAGGTGCGACAGAAGAAGTGTGCGTGCCCGTGCTGGAGAAATTCAGCGGCAAGAAATTCAATGTCGATTTCTTCTGCGGCTACAGCCCAGAGCGCATCAACCCCGGCGACAAGGTCAACACACTCACCAAGATCAAGAAGATCACGAGTGGCAGCACGCCCGAGGTGGCCGATGTGGTGGATGCGCTCTACAACGAGATCATCACCGCCGGCACGCACAAGGCCGCCAGCATCAAGGTGGCCGAAGCCGCCAAGGTGATCGAGAACACACAGCGCGACCTGAACATCGCGCTTGTCAATGAGCTGTCCGTCATCTTCGAGCGCCTGGGCATCGACACCCTCGACGTGCTCGAGGCCGCAGGCAGTAAATGGAATTTCCTACCCTTCCGTCCGGGCCTCGTGGGCGGCCATTGCATCGGCGTGGACCCGTACTACCTCACGCACAAGGCGGAGCAGGTCGGCTACCACCCGCAGGTCATATTGGCCGGGCGCCGCATCAACGACAACATGTCGCGCTACGTGGCCCGCAACACCATCAAGCTGATGCTGAAGAACGGCATGGACGTGCCACGTTGCCGCATCGGTGTGTTGGGCATCACCTTCAAGGAAAACTGCCCGGACATCCGCAACAGCAAGATCGTCGACATGGTGCGCGAGTTCGAAGCTTGGGGTGCCTCCGTAGAAATTGTGGACCCATGGGCTGATGCTGAAGAAGTGGCGCGCGAATACGGCCTTCAACTCGGCCAGGTCGATGCGGACCACCCGGTCGATGCGCTCGTCGTTGCCGTGGGCCACAACGAGTACCGCAGCGCGACGATGTCCGAACTGCGTGCCCTGTGCCGAGGCGAGCAGCCAGTGCTGGTCGACGTCAAAAGCCTGTTCAACGCACAGGATGCCCGCGACAGCGGCTTCTCCGTGTTCCGCCTGTAAGCCATTTCCCGTTTCTCCGCTTCTTCCCAGACATGAAAAACTTTGCTCTCATCGGCGCCGCCGGCTACATCGCTCCGCGCCACATGCGTGCCATCAAGGACACGGACAACCACCTCGCAGTGGCCTACGACATCAACGACTCGGTCGGCATCATCGACAGCATCTCGCCGCAGAGCGAGTTCTTCACCGAGTTCGAACGGTTCTACGAGCACGCGCAGCAGCTCAAGCGCAACCCCGCCACGGCGCTGGACTATGTGGCGATCTGCAGCCCCAACTACCTGCACCACCCGCACATTGCCGCCGGCCTGCGCCTGGGTTGCGACGTGATTTGCGAGAAGCCCCTGGTGCCCACTCCGGACCTCGTCGACGAACTGCAACGCGTTGAAAAGGAAACCGGCAAGCGCGTCTTCAACATCCTGCAGCTGCGCCATCACGAAGCCATCCTGAAGCTGCGCGACAAGGTGGCAGCGGCGCCGGCGGACACCAAGTTCGACGTCGAGCTCACCTACATCACTTCGCGCGGCAAGTGGTACATGGAAAGCTGGAAGGGCGACAACCGCAAGTCGTTCGGCGTGGCGACCAACATCGGCGTGCACTTCTACGACATGCTGCACTTCATCTTCGGCAAGCTGCAACGCAACGTGGTGCACTACAGCGGCACGGCCAAGGCGGCGGGCTACCTCGAATACGAGCGCGCACGCGTGCGCTGGTTCCTGTCCATCGACGCTAACGATCTGCCGGCCGACGTGAAGGGCAAGAAGACGACCTTCCGCAATATCGACGTGAGCGGCGAGAAGCTTGAGTTCTCCGAAGGTTTCACCGACCTGCACACGGTGAGCTACAAGGAAATCCTGGCCGGCCGCGGTTATGGCCTCGAGGATGCGCGCCACTGCATTGAGACCGTGAACGTGATTCGCAGCGCCACGCCTGTTCAAGGCGAGCAGGGCGAAGTGCATCCGTTCGTGCGGCAGCTCGCCTGACGCACCGCGAACTCGACATGGCATACAAAGCCCACCCCTCCGCGATCATCGACGAGGGCGCCCGTATCGGCGACGGCACCCGGATCTGGCATTGGGTGCACGTCAGCGCACAGGCATCCATCGGCGAGGCCTGCTCGCTCGGACAGAACGTCTACGTCGGCAACGATGTGACCATCGGCCACAACGTCAAGATCCAGAACAACGTCAGCGTTTATGACGCGGTTACTCTGGAAGACGACGTGTTCTGCGGGCCAAGCATGGTCTTCACCAATGTCTACAACCCGCGCTCGGCCGTCACGCGCAAGGACGAATACCGCCGCACCCTCGTGAAGCGCGGCGCGACGCTGGGTGCCAACTGCACCATCGTCTGTGGCAACACCGTGGGCGAATATGCCTTTGTGGGTGCCGGTGCCGTGATCAACAAGAACGTACCGGCCTATGCACTCATGGTCGGCGTGCCTGCCAAGCAGATCGGCTGGATGAGCGAATTCGGCGAGCAACTCGCGTTGCCGCTGCAAGGCGCAGCCGAAGCCGTTTGCGCGCACACCGGTGCGCGTTATGTACTCGACGGCAATGCCGTGACCAAGTTGGATGCCAAGACTCCATGATCGAATTCATCGACCTCAAGACCCAGCAAGCCCGCATCAAGGACCAGATCGACGCCGCGATTCAGCGTGTGCTGGCGCACGGTCAATACATCCTTGGGCCTGAAGTGGCCGAGCTGGAAGAGAAGCTGGCTGCTTATACGGGCGCCAAGCATTGCATCACCGTGGCGAACGGCACGGATGCATTGCAGATTGCGCAAATGGCGCTTGGCATTGGGCCGGGCGATGAAGTCATAACGCCGGGCTTTACGTATATCGCCACCGCCGAGACGGTGGCGCTGCTGGGCGCCAAGCCGGTGTACGTGGACATCGATGCACGCACTTACAACCTGGATCCGGCATTGCTGGAAGCTGCGATCACTCCGCGGACCAAGGCCATTGTTCCGGTGAGCCTGTATGGGCAGTGTGCGGACTTCGATGCCATCAATGCGATTGCCGCCAAACACGGAATTCCGGTGATTGAAGATGCGGCGCAGAGTTTTGGCGCTACTTACAAGGGGCGCAAGAGTTGCAATCTCAGCACCATAGCGTGTGCGAGCTTCTTTCCGAGCAAGCCGTTGGGGTGCTATGGGGACGGTGGCGCAATATTCACCAACGATGACGAAATGGCGAAGGTGATGCGGCAGATTGCCCGGCATGGGCAGGATCGGAGATACCACCATATTCGTGTGGGAGTGAACAGCCGGCTGGATACTTTGCAGGCAGCTGTCTTGTTGGCCAAGCTTGGGATCTTCGAGGACGAAATCGCGAGTCGTCAGCACGTGGCTGCGGAATACGGACGTTTGTTGGGCGAGGTTGGTGTTACTGCTACTCCCTATATTGAGCTGCACAACATGAGTGCTTGGGCGCAATACACCGTGCGCGTGAGTGATCGAGAGGCATTGCAGACCCGTATGAAGCTGGCGGGGGTGCCGACCGTTGTGCATTACCCCATTCCTTTGAATCTGCAGCCTGCTGTGGCCGATTTTAACGTTCGAGTGCCAATTGGTGATTTGGTTGCGAGCCAAGTTCTAAGCCTTCCCATGCATCCTTATCTATCGCGTGGAGATCAAGAATGTATTGTGAATTCCTTCGGGAAGTCCGTAGTTAATAGAAGGTAAAAATTCGATGCATGTTCTAATAATTCCGTCTTGGTATCCAAGCAATGAAAACGATATCAACGGGAGTTTTTTTAGAGAACAGGCTATTGCGCTACAAAAAAATGGATGCAAGGTAGGTGTTATTTATCCCGCGCTAAGGTCACTGAAGGCGTGGCGCTCAATATGGAGTGGCCAGCGAAAAATCGCCAAGGAAAAAGATGAAGGGGTTATCACATATCGGTCGCACGGTATGAACTGGCTTCCGCGAAGCCCATTTTTTTTCTCTAAAATTTTTGAATGGCATGGCAGGCGTCTTTATGATCGCTATATTTCAGAGAATGGCTTGCCGGATATTGTCCATGTCCATTCACTTCTATACGCCAGCTCCGTAGCAGTTGCGTTATGCAAAAAACACAAAATACCATTTGTTGTTACCGAGCATAGCAGTGCGTTTGGTCGAAATGTCATTTCAAAAAAAGAAATGATGCTCGCAAAAAAAAATGCGCACTCCGCGTCTCAGCGATTTGCGGTTTCCGAGTCGTTGGCAATCCTGCTTGACAGGCTTATGGAAGAGCAACGAGGGACGTGGAAAGAGCTTCCTAATATCGTTAAGCAACGATTTTTAGACTTTCCCATGTTAGAAAGAATTAGGAAGGATTCTTTCGAATTTATAAGCATCGCAAATTTGAACAAAAACAAAGGGCATGCAAATATGATCCGAGCGTTTTCAATGGCCGCCAAGACAAATCCGAATATTTTTCTTACTATCGGCGGTGATGGTCCTGAAAGAAATAATCTGAGGAAATTAGCGCGCGATCTAAATGTCTTGGAGAAAATTAAATTTAGCGGCCTCTTAACACGCCAGCAAGTGTTAACTCTAATGGCGGAGTCTGATGTCTTAGTGGTTGCCAGTCGGTATGAGACATTCGGAGTCGTTGTGATTGAAGCGCTCGCGCTAGGAAAACCCGTTATTGCGACGCGTTGCGGCGGGCCGGAATCAATTGTTCGAACTCAAGATGGTGTGCTCGTCCCAATCGATAATGTTGAAGAGATGGCAGGCGCGATGTCAAAAATGGCTTCGGCCCGAGGCAGTTATGATGCGTTCGAAATTCGAAAATCATGTGCTTTTCGCTTCAGTGAGGCTGCAGTTGTTGGTAGGTTAAAAGAGATTTATAAAAACAATATATCCTAATCGATATGTAATGGCATATTTTATGCAAAGTTCATGAATCGAAAGAAGGTGCTTGAGTTCGCGCTGGGACCTATTTTGGGCGCAGCATTGAGTTTTATTGCCGTACCATTAATTGCATGGCATTTTCGCCCGGAAGAAATTGGGAGAAACAGCGTATTTCAGATATCCGTATCACTCTCGATGTTGATATTTACTCTCGGACTTGATCAGGCCTACATACGAGAATTCCACGAAGCTGAAGATCGCTTGAGGTTATTTAAAACCTGTTTCAGTGCTGGATTTGTTTTTCTATTGACTGTTACGCTTATAACCATTCCGTTTTCTGGATTAATATCGAATCTGTTATACGGTGAAATCAGGTCGTCCTGGTTTTTCTTAACAAGCGGTTGCGTGGCGTTAAGTTATTTGACTCGTTTTTTTTCTCTTGTAATACGCATGCAAGAACGGGGGCTAGCATATTCAGTTAGTCAAGTTCTGCCAAAGTTTGCATTAATAGTTTTGCTGCTCGGATATGTGACCCTTGGAGCGGGGCAAGAATACGAATATCTGTTATATGCCAACTTTATTTCGCTAACCTTGACGGCCGTGGTTTTTGGCTGGAATAGTCGATCCGATTGGATGCCTGCTATTGGCAAAAAAATTCAAGAGGGAGAATTATTGAGATTTCTCCGGTTTGGCCTGCCGCTGATCGGGGCGGGGTTGGTTTATTGGGTTTTGAGTGCCACAAGTGTTGTGGCGTTGCGAAATTTTTCGAATTTTAAAGAGCTTGCCATTTATTCGATGGCTATGAATTTTGCGGGACTTGGAATAATTTTCCAGTCGATATTTTCCACAATATGGATGCCTACGGTTTATAAATGGGTTGCAGCTAAAGAAGACTTGGGAAAAGTTGATGCTGTAGTAAAGCATGTACTGCTGTTGGCTTGTTTGATTTTTTCTTTTGTTGGAGTGGTTGCTTGGGTAATCGACTATATATTGCCTGTGGATTACGTGGCCGTTAAATATATAGTTGTGTGCTGCATGGCTCAACCGCTGCTGTATACGTTGTCTGAAACAACAGTGGTTGGTTTAAATATAAAAAAACGATCGGGATACTCATTGATTGCGGCCGCCGTAGCATTCGTTTTCAACGTTATTTTTTGTCGACTCCTTGTCCCCGAATATGGGGCAGCTGGTGCTGCGATATCCAATGCATTCGCATACTTCGTATTTTTAATCGCGCGAACAGAGCTCTCTTGCGTTGTTTGGCGGCCCATCCGTCGCCGCGAAATTTATATTTCTATTTTTTTCATGTTGCTGACTGCCTCTGGTGTGGCGTTAGCAGAAAAATTTAGCGAAGCGTATGCTGCTCGGATAGTTTGGTTTGTTTTATTTCCAATTCTTCTTTTTAAGTGTGTTCGTGTATTTTCTAGATATTTTCTGGATAAAAAAATAGGATATCCCTGACATGTTCGATTTTTAAGTTCATCGATGATTGGGTTTGATTTTTATGGGCATGACTGGTTTTTCTGGAGTACAAATAAAACGCCCCTCGTTCTCTGTGGGGCTGTTGTATTTTGTGATCGGCGGTATTCTTTTGAATACAGTGCATTTTATAGACCCAAATTCAAGGGCTATTGGAAAATTAGCAATTTACTTGTTGATATTGGTCTTGTGCGTGCTGCATATCCGTGGATTTTTGAGGTTTAAAAAAAACCCCTATTACAGCGCGCTTGCGATTTATAGTTTATTGTTTTTCGTCTCTTGCGTCATAGGAGAAAACCCAGCTCACAGTCTAAATTTGGCCGTAAGCAATGTATTTGTTACATTCATCGTCATGCATTTGGTTGTGCTGCATATAAGAAAGAACGGAGTGGAGGGGTTGTTTTTCGCTTGTTTTGTTTTTTGTAGCGCGCTCGTATTCGTTTCAATTCTGATTGGCGTGGGGGCGATTAATATCAATTATTATAATTACAGTCTAAACGAACTGACAGATAGCGTGGATTTGGAGGGTTCTCGATATACCGGCGTATACAGCAATCCAAATGGATTGGGGATCCTTTTTTCAGTTTATGCCGCATTGCTTTGCCATCAAATCAAAGCGACAAATAGTTCGGCGTTCAGAAAAGTGTGCGTTGTTTTATTAGTCCTTGCTGGGGTGGGAGTCGCTGCAACGCTGTCGCGAGCCGCGCTTGTCGCGTTTGTCACTTTGATTTTTATTTATTTTGTTTTATTTAGTTCTTGGCGAGTAAAGCTCGGGTTTTTTTTATTTGTTGTCATTCCGGCAATGGGGCTTTTCTTTTTATCCGGTAACAGTTATCTGGCGGATGGACTTGCGCGCGACGATGTTTTCAATAATCGGGATGTCATTTGGCAAGATGCTTTTTCAGTTTTTTATAAAAACTTTTTCTTTGGAGTTGGCCCCGGATCATACAAGTATGTCGAAGATGGTGTTGTATATAGTGCCCATAATTACTATATAAATTCACTTGCTGATGTCGGGATATTGGCTACTTCATTTTTTTTGTTGTTTTTGTTTGGGATTTGGTATAAATCCTATAGGTTAGTAAAAACTTCAAAAAACGAATTCTCCTATTTGTTATCATTTGCTTTTATTTCTTCACTGGCGATTCATCAATTGGCTGAGGCCGGGGGCTTCACGGTATTTGGGCTCCAAGGGGTTTTATTCGTCATTTGTTGCGCTAATGTCATATCGGGATCAATAGACTCGAGAATTAACAAAAGACGCTATATCCCTAGGGCTGGTTGATTTTTGTCTTCGCCGAGAAGGCTGCCCTCAAAAGATTCTATTTTTAGAGTGGAAATTTTTTGAGCCCCCGCCCAGTTTGTCGTCGATGTATTTGAGGCTTGAGTAATGCGGCCTTGATTTTATTTATGGCTTTTACGGGGCTGCGTTTCGATTTTTACGTCTAAATGGGTGCATATGAAAATTATTACGGTGGTTGGTGCGCGGCCTCAATTCATTAAAGCCGCAGTTGTTTCCCGCGCATTTAGAGAGCTTTATCCAGAGGTTCGTGAGCTGCTTGTTCACACAGGCCAGCACTACGACGCAAATATGTCGGACGTTTTTTTTGATGAGCTCGAAATTCCACACCCGACGCATAATTTAGGTATAGGTGGTGGGACTCATGGAAAAAACACTGGCCGAATGTTGGAGAAGCTCGAAGAATTGATGCTGACTGAAAAGCCAGATTGGGTTTTGATATATGGTGATACCGATAGCACTCTGGCGGGCGCGTTGGCTGCCAGCAAATTGCATATCCCGGTAGCGCACGTTGAAGCGGGTTTACGCTCTTTCAACCGCCGTATGCCGGAGGAAATCAATCGCATCTTGGCCGATCATGTCTCCTCGCTACTTTTCGCTCCCACCGAATTGGCTCGTAAAAATTTGCTAAATGAAGGCGTGCCGCACGAAAAAATCCAAGTAGTAGGTGACGTGATGTGTGATGCTGCTGCCTTTTACAAACCGCGTGCACGAAAGCCCGCCTGGTTTGATGCACTCCGCATTGCGGCCTACGAGTTTGTACTATGCACGGTGCATCGCGCCGAGAATACCGACGATGCTGCGCGAATGCGGGGAATTTTTCAAGGATTGGAGAGCTCAGAGCTTCCGATTATTTTGCCCCTCCATCCACGTACTCGCGGAAAATTGGCGCAGATGGGGCTGGTGCTGCCGAATAACGTTAATGGGGTTGATCCGGTTGGTTATTTGGAAATGATTTGGCTGGAAGCACATTGCAAGCTCGTAGCGACAGATTCCGGGGGAGTCCAAAAGGAGGCATATTTCAATGAGAAATTTTGCATCACTCTTCGGGACGAAACGGAGTGGGTTGAATTAGTAGATGCGGGTCTAAATGACGTTGTGGGTTCCGATCCGAAAAAAATAGCAAATGCATTGAAATCCGATCGCCATTTCCTTCCGGGAACTAGTTTTTATGGCAATGGCAAGGCGGCCGAGTCAATTGTCGTCAATATTTTGGAAAACTCTCAATTCGAGGCCGTTGGGGCTTAAGGCATTCGAAAATAAAATGGATGATTACATTTTTTTTAGCAAAAGTAATTGGAATGAAGCTCCGCGACTTCGCCATCAACTGGCTGATTTAATCAGAAAATTTGGGGGGAGAGTTCTTTTTTGTCAAAAGCCGCTTTTTGTTTGGCAGCCTCACACTCAGAAAGAGCTCGTGCATGTCGGTGATAATTTGATTCTTGCTCGAACTCGCCAACTAATCCATCATCAGCTGCGAGTTTTTCCTCTGCTGAGATTGCTAAATGCACTCGTGGAAAAAAGAAGTATTCGCACCATGCTTGGTGCAAAAATTCCAAATAATGCTGTCATTATTAACTTCAACTATGATTATTTTTTCTTGCGAGATATTTTTCCAAATAGCAAGATAGTCACTATTATTAATGACGACTTCGTAGCCCAGTCTAAGTTTTTTTCTGGAGTTCATGCCAGAGAAAGTTTAAAAAAAACTTGCATTAATAGCGATTTGGTTTTGACCGTGTCTTATCCATTGATGCGGCAGATCTCCGAGTGGTGTGCTCCGGAATTGTTTTTCCCTTGGGCCGATACGGAGTATAGGAAACCAGTCCTTGGTAGTCAGAGGAATGCGGTGTTGTTGTGGGCCCATATTGATACCCGCATCGATTTTGATCTGTTGCAGCAATCCATTTCATTGCGGCCGGACGTGGTTTTTTATATTGTGGGGCCGCAAGGGCTCTATGCGAGAGATCAGCTTGCCCAGATTGAGTCGGCCAAAAATGTGGTGGTTATTTCTTCAGCGAAACTGGATGAGCTTCCACTTGAGAGTTTTTTCGCGGCAATCATTCCGTACAAGAAAAATGTTGCTGATATCGAGGCGGTGACAATGTCCAATAAATCGCTTCAACTGATGTCGCGTGGATTGCCGATTGTCACACATGGTATGCCGGCATTTTATGAGGACCCTGCCATTGTTAAGGCTGCTGATTTGCATGGATTTTTAGCTGGCTTGGATTATTTTCAAGAAAATTTCTCAAGCTTGCAAGGATCAATAAAAGATTTGGTGTCGGACAATCAACCAAGAAATAGATTTGACTTTTTGAAAGGTCTTATTTCTAAGATTGAGGCAAAAGTTTAAGATGTTTAAAAATAGAATTTTGTTAATCACAGGCGGCACCGGTTCGTTCGGTAATGCCGTTCTCAAGGGGTTTCTAGACACCGAAATCGCTGAGATTCGCATTTTCAGTCGAGACGAAAAAAAGCAGGATGACATGCGCAAGCGCTACGACCATCCCAAGCTCAAGTTCTATATCGGCGATGTGCGGGACTCACGCAGCGTGAGTGCCGCGATGCGCGGTGCGGATTACGTCTTTCACGCAGCGGCTCTCAAGCAAGTCCCATCCTGCGAATTCCATCCCATGCAGGCAGTCCGTACCAACGTCCTTGGGACAGAGAACGTGCTGGAGGCCGCAATCGCCGCAGGCGTAAAACGCGTCGTCTGCCTCAGCACCGACAAAGCGGTCTACCCCATCAACGCCATGGGTATCAGCAAGGCCATGATGGAAAAGGTGATGGTCGCCGCCAGCCGGAATCTGGAGAGCACCAACACAGTCATCTGTGGCACCCGCTATGGCAACGTCATGGCCTCCCGCGGTTCGGTCATTCCGTTGTTCGTGGAGCAGGTGTTGGCGGGCAAGCCCATCACCGTGACCGACCCGTCCATGACCCGTTTCATGATGACGCTGGAGAACGCTGTCGAACTGGTGCTGCATGCCTTCGAGCACGGCAACAACGGCGACATCTTTGTGCAGAAAGCGCCGGCTGCCACGGTGCAGGTGCTGACGAAGGCGATCTTGGAGTTGATGCAAAAGCCGGATCACGAAGTGCGCGAAATCGGCACTCGCCATGGCGAGAAGCTCTATGAAGCGCTGCTGAGCCGGGAAGAAATGGCCTGCGCCGAAGACCAAGGCGACTACTACCGCGTGCCGCCCGATGGCCGCGACCTGAACTACGCCAAGTTCGTGGAGCAGGGCGAACAGCGTATCACGCGCAGCTCGCACGGTGAAGACTACAACTCGCACAACACCACCCGCCTCGATGTCGACGGCATGAAGAAGCTGCTGCTCAAGCTTGACTTCATGCAGCGCATCGCGCGCGGTGAGCCTGCCGAGGCACAGGGGTGATCTGATGAAGGTGTTGATTACCGGCGCCGGCGGCTTCGTGGGCAAGAACCTGCAGTTGCACCTGGCCGAGCGCAAGGACGTGCAGGTGGTCCGCTTCACGCGTGACCACAGCGTGGAGCAATTGCCAGCTCTGCTGGAAGGCGTGGACTTCGTGTTCCATCTCGCTGGCGTCAACCGCCCGCAAGACCCGCAGGAATTCGCCACCGGCAACGCGGAGCTCACGCAGAGCCTCTGCAGCGCCGTCGGTAACATGGCGAAGGCGACTGGTAAGAAGGTGCCGATCGTCTACACGTCGTCTACACAGGCGGGCCGCGACAACCCGTATGGGAACAGCAAGCGCGGTGCGGAAGAAGCGCTGCAAGCCGCTGCCGGCAGCCTTGGCATTTCGGTGCACATCTTTCGCTTGCCCAACGTGTTCGGCAAGTGGTGTCGGCCCAACTACAACTCTGCGGTGGCCACCTTCTGTCACAACATTGCGCGCGACCTCCCGATCCAGGTCAACGACCCGGCAGCGCCGGTCACGCTGGTGTACGTCGACGATGTCATCGAGCGTTTCGTCCAGCTCATGGATGGCGCCGACGCCACCGTGGACGCAGACGGTTTCGCGACGGTCACGCCGCAATACACCACCACGGTGGGCGAGCTGGCCCGGCAGATCCAGTCGTTCAAAGACAGCCGCAATACGCTCATGATCGAACGCGTGGGAGCGGGCCTGGTGCGCGCGCTCTATTCGACTTACGTGAGCTACCTGCCGCCTGAGTCGTTTGCCTACACGGTGCCGCAACACGGGGACGTGCGGGGTGTGTTCGTCGAGATGCTCAAGACGCCAGACGCCGGGCAGTTCTCGTTTTTCACCGCGCACCCCGGCATCACGCGTGGCGGCCACTACCACCACAGCAAGACCGAGAAGTTCCTCGTCATCAAGGGACAGGCGCGCTTCAAGTTCCGGCACATGCACACCGGCGAAACCCACGAGTTGGTGACTGCGGGCGACACGTCTGAAATCGTTGAGACGGTGCCGGGCTGGACGCACGACATCACCAACATCGGCACCGAAGAAATGGTCGTGATGCTCTGGGCCAATGAGGTATTCGATCGCGCGCGGCCGGACACCTTCGCTTGCCCGCTGTAGTCGCTCGGCTTTGGATCCATTCCCCATGAAAAAACTCAAAGTCATGACCGTGGTCGGCACTCGACCCGAAATCATCCGCCTGTCGCGTGTGCTGGCCCGGCTCGACGAGCACTGCGACCACGTGCTGGTGCATACCGGCCAGAACTACGACTACGAACTCAACCAGGTCTTCTTCGACGACTTGGGCGTGCGCAAGCCCGACCACTTCCTGAATAGCGCAGCCAACGCCACCAGCGCGGCGCACACCATCGGCAACCTCATCATCGCGGTGGACCAGGTGCTGGGCGAAGTGCAACCCGAGGCCATGCTGGTGCTGGGCGACACCAACAGCTGCCTCTCGGTAATTCCGGCCAAGCGCCGCAAGATTCCGATCTTTCACATGGAAGCGGGCAACCGTTGCTTCGACCAGCGCGTGCCCGAAGAAACCAACCGCCGCATCGTGGACCACACGGCGGACGTCAACCTGACCTACAGCACGATCGCGCGCGACTACCTCCTGCGCGAAGGGCTGCCGCCCGATTTGGTCATCAAGACCGGCAGCCCGATGTTCGAGGTGCTCACGCACTATCGCCCGCGCATCGAGGCGTCCGACGTGTTGCAGCGCCTGGGCCTGGAGGCTGCGCAGTACTTCGTGGTCAGTGCGCATCGCGAAGAGAACATCGAATCGCCGCAGTCCTTTGCCAAGCTGGTGGCGGTACTGAATGCCGTGGCCGAAGATCATGGTCTGCCGGTCATTGTTTCGACGCACCCGCGCACGCAGAAACGCATCGACGCGACCGGCGCACGCTTTCATCCGCAGGTGCGCCTGTTGAAGCCGCTGGGCTTTCACGACTACGTGAAGCTGCAGCTCTCGGCACGCGCCACGCTGTCCGACAGCGGCACGATCAACGAAGAGTCGTCGATCCTGAATTTTCCGGCGCTCAACTTGCGTGAAGCGCATGAGCGGCCCGAAGGGATGGAAGAGGCGGCCGTGATGATGGTGGGCCTTGAGGTGGACCGTGTGCGCCAGGGGCTGGCCATTCTGGAGAGCCAGCCGCGAGGCGAGGCGCGCGGCCTGCGCCAGGTGGCCGACTACAGCATGCCCAACGTGTCGGACAAGGTGCTGCGCATCGTTCACAGCTACACCGACTACGTGAATCGCGTGGTCTGGAAGAAGTACTGACGCATGGCAATTCGCGTGTTGTTGCTAATGCAGTGGTTCGATCCGGAGCCGACGTTCAAGGGCATCGTGTTCGCCCGCGAACTGGTGCGCCAGGGCTTCGAGGTCGAAGTGTTGACGGGCTTCCCCAACTACCCGGGCGGCAAAGTGTATCCGGGCTACCGCATCAAGTTGCTGCAGCGCGAAACGATCGACGGCGTGCAGGTAACGCGCGTGCCGCTCTATCCCAACCATGACCAGTCGGCGATCAAGCGGGTGTTGAACTACGCGAGCTTCGCCGCGTCGTCGCTGGTCTATGGCCTGTTCATGGCGCGCCGGCCCGATGTCATCTACGCCTACCATCCGCCGCTCACGGTGGGCATCACCGCCGGCCTGCTGCGGCTGTTGCGCCGCGTTCCCGTGGTCTACGACATCCAGGACATGTGGCCCGACACCTTGCGTGCCACGGGCATGGTCAACAACGCCCGGGCCTTGAGTGCGGTGGCTGCGGTGTGCCAATGGGTGTATCGCCGCGTGGACCACATCGCGGTTCTTTCACCGGGTTTCAAGCGCTTGCTGTCGGAGCGTGGCGTGCCCGAGTCCAAGGTGGAAGTGATCTACAACTGGGCCGACGAAGTCGCGCTGGCTTCACCGCAAGGCCACCCGCCGGCCAGCTTTCCGGGGCTGGATCAGTTCCGCGTTCTCTTTGCGGGAAACATGGGCAAGGCCCAGGCGCTAGACGCCGTGCTTGAGGCGGCTGTTCTGCTGCAAGCGCGCAACTCGCGGGTGTGCTTCGTGCTGCTGGGTGGCGGCGTGGAAGTGGCCCGGCTCAAGCAGCGCGCCGCAGACCTGCGGTTGCGCAACGTGGCCTTTCTGCCGCCGGTGCCGATGTCGGAAGTGGGTGCGTTGCTGAACGCAGCCGACACGCTGCTGGTGCACCTTCGCAAGGACCCGCTCTTCGAAATCACTATCCCTTCCAAGACACAGGCCTACATGGCCGTCGGCAAACCGCTGTTGATGGCGGTCGATGGCGATGCGGCCGAGTTGGTTGCGCAGTCGGGCGGTGGCGTGGTCGTTGAATCCGAAAACCCCAGCGCACTGGCCGACGCCGCCAATGCGCTCGCAGCCATGCCGCCTGACGTCTTGGCGGCCATGGGGCAGCAGGCGCAGCGCTACTACCGTGAACAATTGGCCCTGAAGGTTGGCGTCGCAAAATTCGGCGCCATCTTCACGCGGCTGGCGAACAGGTCGAAATCCAGATGAAGCGCCTTTTTGACATCGTGCTCGCTTGCGTGGCGTTGCTGCTTCTAGGTCTTCCGCTGCTGTTCCTGACATGGCAGGTGCGCCGCAAGCTGGGCAGCCCCGCGTTCTTTCGCCAAACGAGGCCTGGCATGCATGGGCGGCCGTTCAACATGATCAAGTTCCGCACGATGACGGATGCGCGCGGTGCTGATGGAGAACTGTTGCCCGACGCGGACCGGTTGACGCCCTTCGGCCGCTTCCTGCGCGCCAGCAGCCTCGACGAATTGCCCGAACTCTGGAACGTGCTCAAGGGCGACATGAGCCTGGTTGGCCCGCGTCCGTTGCTGATGGACTACCTGCCGCTGTATTCCGCCGAGCAGTCCCGTCGTCATGAAGTACGCCCCGGCATCACCGGCTGGGCGCAGATCAACGGGCGCAATGCGTTGGGCTGGGACGAGAAATTCAAGCTCGACGTTTGGTACGTGGACAACCGTTCGCTTTGGCTCGACATCAAGATCTTGTGGCTGACAGTGCGCAAGGTGCTGGTGCGTGATGGCATCAGTGCGGCGGGCGAGGCCACGATGCCGCGCTTTACCGGATCGCGAATGGAGCACGAGCAATGACGTTGCCGCTTTATGCCGTGTACGGCGCCAGTGGCTGTGGCCGCGGCGTGATGCCGTTGGCTCGCGCACAACTGGCACGCGAAGGCATTCCGGCATCCCAGTTGGTGTTTGTGGACGACCAGCCCGAAGCCGCTGAGGTCAATGGACAACGCGTGCTGCGCTATGCGGATTTCCTGCGGACCGATGCGAGCACAAGACACATCGTGATTGCCATTTCGAACAGCGTCGTCCGCCAGGTGCTGGCTGACCGTTGCGCGGCCGATGGCGTGCAGCCCTGGACGGTCCGGGCTGCCAACACACTGGTCATGGACGATGTCTCGCTGGGCGAGGGCGCTGCGCTCAGTCCGTTCGTTACGCTCACCTCCAACATCCGCATCGGCAGGCACTTTCACGCAAACCTGTACAGCTATGTCGAACACGATTGCGTGGTCGGCGACTTCGTTACTTTCGCGCCCGGTGCCAAGTGCAATGGCAATGTGCACATCGAGGACCACGCCTACATCGGGGCCGGCGCTGTCATCAAGCAAGGCAAGCCAGGCAAGCCTCTGGTGGTTGGCCGCGGTGCCCTGGTCGGCATGGGCGCGGTGGTCACGCGCGACGTGCCGCCCGGCATCACTGTGGTCGGCAACCCCGCCAAACCATTCATCAAAAAAGGTTGAACTGTTGTGTTGAACACCCCCTTCTCCCCTTGGCCGAGTTTCACCGCCGAAGAGGCCGATGCCGTGCAACGCGTGCTCCTGTCCAACAAGGTCAACTACTGGACGGGGCAGGAATGCCGCCTGTTCGAAAAGGAATTCGCCGCTTGGGCGGGCACCGCGCATGCGCTCGCACTGGCCAACGGCACGCTGGCCCTGGACGTGATCCTCAATGGCATGGGCATCGGACCGGGTGACGAGGTCATCGTCACGCCGCGCACCTTCATCGCGAGCGTGTCGTGTGTGGTGAATGCGGGCGCAACGCCGGTGTTCGCGGATGTCGATGCAGAAAGCGGCAACCTGTCGGCCAAGACCATTGCGCAGGTCATCACGTCGCGCACCAAGGCCGTCATTTGCGTGCACCTGGGCGGTTGGCCGTGTGACATGGATCCGATCATGGCGCTTGCGACCAAGCATGATTTCAAGGTAATCGAAGACTGCGCTCAGGCGCATGGTGCCCGCTACAAGGGGCGATCCGTCGGCTCCATCGGTCATGCTGGCGCTTGGTCGTTCTGCCAAGACAAGATCATGACTACGGGCGGGGAGGGTGGAATGGTGACGACCAACGACGAAGCGTTGTGGCGCACTATGTGGCAGTACAAGGATCACGGAAAGAGCTACGAAGCCGTCTACGAGCGCGAGCATCCGCCGGGCTTTCGTTGGGTGCATGAGAGCTTCGGCACCAACTGGCGAATGCTGGAACTGCAAGCGGTTATCGGGCGAATCCAGCTGCGCCGGATGAGCGACTGGACTTCTGCACGTACGTGCCATGCACAGGCCCTGTGGAAGGCTGCCAGTCCTCATCCAGCGGTGCGTGTGCCTGCCTTTGTAGAGCAAGATGCGGCGGGCAGTGCCCATGCACACTACAAGTGCTACGTTTACGTGCAGCCGGAAAAATTGGCAACCGGCTGGAGCCGCGATCGGATCGTCGAGGCGATACAGGCACATGGCGTGCCCTGCTATCAAGGGTCTTGCTCCGAGGTTTACCTGGAGCGGGCGTTCGATGACACGGGCTGGCGACCGACTGAGCGATTGCCTGTTGCACGCGTACTGGGGGAAACAAGCCTGATGTTTCTTGTGCATCCGACACTCACCTCGGCCGAGATGGACAAGAGCTGTCAGGTCATCGGGCAGGTGCTGGCAGAGGCGTCGGCTTGAGTGTGTTGTGGGCTCGTCTCGCAGCCCACGTGATCTTGTGGCGCTGGCTGCTGGCCAGTGCCATGCTGGCGTTGTTGGTGCTCAGCTTGATGCCTGCGTCTCTCTCGGTGCCAGGTACGGGCTGGGACAAAAGCAACCACGCGCTAGGCTTTGCGGTCCTGGCATTCCTCGCGTATTGGGCGTGGCCGGGACACATCCTGCTATCGCTGTTGGGACTGCTCGGCTACGGAGCCTTGATTGAAGTGCTGCAGTCGCTCACACCTGATCGCATGGCCGAGTGGAGCGATCTGTGGGCGGATGGAGTCGGCCTGCTGATCGGTGCTGTTCTCGCTTCGATGGTGCAGCGACTGGCCATCGTCCGTTCGCCCTAATTGATATCGGTGTTCGAGCAGCGCTCCGAAAACGGTACAGCTTCACCAAGATCCATACGGCGCAGCGCAGAGGCGCCGTATTGGGCCCAGCGAGTTCGGCTCTTCGCGACTTCTACGCAGCTTCTTCCTTGTACTTGTACTCGGTGTACCGATAGCCACCGTACTTGTAGCCATAGCTGCCGTAGTGCCGACGCGAAAGGTCCATGCCGTTGAAGACCACACCGTTGACTTGCTGGCCTGCATGCGCGAGCCGCTTGATACTCTCGTTCAGCTCACCCAGTTGGGTCAGGTTGTCACGGGCGACCAGCAGCACGGCGCCTGCATGTGCAGCAACCGCGGCAGCATCAGCGGCCACCAACACCGGCGGGCTGTCGATCACCACCAGGTCGTAGCGTTCCGAGAAATCGTTCAGCAGCTCACCCAGGGCGGACGACAGCATCATGTTCGCGGGATTGAACGGGTAGGCGCCAGTCGTCAGGACGTCGAGGTTCGGGATCACTTGAATATGGATCGCCTGCTCGGGCGTCATGTCGCCCGCCAGCACTTCCGCCAACCCGCCCTTGCGTGGCAGCCCGAAGGCCTTTTGAAGGTGACCCTTGCGCAGGTCGGCGTCAATCAGCAGTACGCGCTTGCCGGCTTGCGCCATGATGACGGCGAAATTACCGGAGACGAAGCTCTTGCCCACCCCCGGTGTCGCACCGGTAATCAGCACGCGGTTATTGCCGCTTTCCATCAATGTCAGTTGCAAAGAGACACGCAGATTGCGGAGGCTCTCAATGGCAAGGCTTTCGGGGGAGGTCACCGCCAGCAGTTGGACGCCCTTCGCACCACCCGCAATGTGCTCCAAGATCGTTTCTTGCTCGAGTGCCAGTGGCACGACGGAATAGACGTTCAGGCCAAGACGGTCCTCGATTTCCTGGGGATTGCGGATGCCGCTCGAGAGCTTGCTCCGAAGGATGGCAAGTGCAACACCGGTCAATAGCCCCAGCACCAGAGACAGTGCAACGACCAATGGCTTTTGTGGTTTGACCGCCTTTCTGGGTTCGACGGCAGTGTCCAGCAGCCGCACGTTGCCGATTTTGCCCTCCTTCACAAGACGCAGCTGCAGTGAGCTGTTGAGCATCGACTTGTAAAGTTCGCCATTGACACGAACATCGCGTTCAAGTCGCAGGGCATCGCGCTGAATGGCGGGCATCGCGCTGACACGGGTTTCGAGGCCTTCGATTTCATGGCGAACAGCTGCAATCTGCCCGTCGAGCATGCGCACCTTCGGGTTGCTTTCGGTAAACCGCGACAGCAATTCGCGTCGCAGCTGCTGGGACTCCAAGAGCTTGGTTTGCAATTGCACCGACATGGTCAAGGCTGCCTTGGCCTCTTCATCAAAAGCTACAGTGCCGTTTTTATTGCGAAAGCGTGCATAGGCGTCCTCAGAGTCTTCAAGTTGCTGCTTGAATTCGGGAAGCTGCCGATCAAGGAACTCGATGGTTTTTTCAGCCTCGGCAGCTTTGCGCTCGACGTTCTGACGGACGTATTGGGCGCCGATCTCATTGAGTGTGCGCTGGAGGCGATCGCGGTCGCTATCTTCGAGCGAAACGTTGATCACGTTGGACTGCTTGCCCTGCTCGGAGAGCTGAAGGCGTTTCTGAAGATCTTCGGTAGTGGCGAGCAGTGACGCACGGGAAACCAGAAACTCGGCGCCAGGCTTGCCCTCAAGTCGCGAAACCACCAATGTGATGGTGCCTTCGGGTAACTGCTGATTAAGTACCTTGCCAACAGTGCCGGTTAGCGGCTCCGCAAGATCGGGATGGGCCAGTGTGTACTGGCCACCGGCCAGCGCTGTGATCGTGAAAGGCTTCTGCTCTTCAAACGTGGAGGGCAAGTTGAACTTGGCAATGTCGATAGCTTCGGTGCCAGAAACATATCCGCCCATGTCCAGAAAGCCGGGATTTGATAGTTCTTTCGCGCGTCTCGCAAGCCATTCTCCGATGACGGGCAGATAACGTGGCTGAGCGTCGATGTACAACTGCTTTGCTTCAACCGCACCCCCGATGACCATCCGCGAACGGATGATTTGGATTTCACCCGTGGCCGGCGTCTTCACATCGAAGAGATTCGCAGTGTCGCCAAGAAAGTTCTTGGCGTCGGGGGCAGAATCTTCGACCTGAATCAGCAGATTGGACTGGTAGATCGGTGTCGCCAGAAGTGCGTAAGCAACTCCGAGCGCAAGAGCTGCAGCCGTGACACCTGCCACCAGCCATTTGCGGTCAAGCAGGATGTCGAAGTACTCGGACAAATTGATGACGTCGTCATCATCGTCGCGTGGGCGTATCGTGTTGGGTGCCAAAGGGGCCGATGTAGAAGCGGAAGCGGTCATGAGAGTTTGCGGATGCGTTCGGCCCAAGCATGGGCACCGTCAGCAATGAGCTGCAGGGCGTGTTCGAAAGCTGGAAGGCCCAGGCGGTAGGGGTCGGGAATGTCGACGCGCGCAACCTCACCCAGCCGGAACAATTTGCCGCGGGTCAGCGGGTGGCGTTGGCCAATGTGGATTCGTTGCGCTTCGTCCATCGCAAGAATGAGATCGGCCTGCTGGCACATCTGCCCTGTGAGTTGGCGTGCGCGGTGGTTCTCGATGTCGATGCCGCGTGCGGCCATCAACTTGCGCGCGATCGGATCTGCGGGGTGACCGACCAGAGCGCCCGTCCCGGCAGACGTGACTTGAACCTGTGGCAATGCGGCAGCGATCAGTGCTTCCCCCATGGGACTGCGACAGATGTTGCCGATGCATACCACCAGAACGGATTTCATGAGACTTGGCTCCCTGCGAAGGCTTGTGCCTCTGTTGTCAGATTCAACGTAATGCGTACCGCGTGCTTCATGTCCAGCATGAATCACAACTCATACAGAAATGTCCTCGCCATTTGTTCTTCGTTGAGCGGTCGGATCGCACTATCCATACCCGAGAGCTGAAGGACGGCTGGGTACGCCCTTGGCATTGTAGTCAGGGCGTTGGCGCCCACTGCCTCGGGGAGATGGTCAAGCCACAGGCATTCCGAGCTTGAATCGGTCATGGCTGTCAAAGGGGACCGCTGATCGAGGATGCTGATCAGCGGCTCTATGACCAAAGTCATGTCGATGCAAAAGATACAAAAAATGACATTGTGAGTGTCGCGAATCCCCTGAATTGGGG